>JAIKZT010000242.1 GCA_024682015.1 Clostridia bacterium | reverse complement strand
CCTGACGGACGCCCTGCGCGCCGCGAAGCTCACGGAATGGGGCTATCAGGTGGACATGATCGAGTTCACGAGCCTCGAGCACACGGCCAAGAACATCATGCTGCGCTGCATCGCGGGGCAGGCCAGCCCGGCCGCCCGCCGAAAAGCCCAGGCGGATTTCGTAAAACAATGCGCGTTCTGGCGCGTGGATCCGACCATCGGAAAGCAATGAAAAAGGCCCGGGGACTATCCCCCGGGCCCATTATTCAGGCACGGAAGGCTGCTCCTCCCGTGCTTTTTTCGTATTTAAGGCAACCGTTCCATCACGGCGATGCCGCTCTTTACGGACAGTCCGTAGCAGTCCGTTACGACGCAGTACACCTCGCGGCCGTCCCGCGCTTTTGTCAGCGGATAGGAATCGTAACAGTCGTCCTTGTCCGAACTCTTGCTGAACTTGGAGGCGCCCGCATTGCGGTAGTACCACTGGTACGTCAGCCCGTCGCCTTCAGCCTCGACGAGGATCGCCGGATATTCGCCGTATGACCCGGCCCAATCCGCCGGCTGAACCTTGATGGCAGGTCCTTCATAGCCTTCCGGCAGCCACAGGCTCATCGTCGCCGCCTCGCTCTTCGCGGTCAGCCCGTAGCGGTCCTTCACGATGCAGTAGACTTCGCGCCCGTCGCGCGCCTTCGAGAGCGGGTAGGAATCGTAGCAGTCGTCCTTATCCGAACTCTTGTTCCACTTTTCAGTCCCGGCATTGCGGAAATACCACTGATACGTGAGGCCGTCGCCTTCCGCTTCCACGCGGATCGCCGGATATTCGCCGTACGCGCCCTCCCAGCCTTCCGGCTGCGCCGTAATGGCCGGTCCTTCATAGCCCTCCGGCAGCCAGAGGCTCATCGTTACCACATCCGTTTCGACCGTATTGCCCGCCTCATCCGTGATGACGCAGTAGACCTCTCGCCCGTCCCGCGCCTCCGACAGCTTGTACGCGTCGTAGCAGGCGTCCGTGTCGGAACTCGTCTGCCACTTCGACGTCCCGGCATTGCGGTAATACCACTGGTACGCAAGACCGCTTCCGGCTGCCTCGACGCTGATGGACGGATACTCGCCGTAAGAGCCCTGCCAGTCCGCCGGCTGGGTCAGGATGACGATGGGTGCCTTGCGCACGAGCTCGCCGGTTTCGCTCCATTCCAGCGCTTCGTTTTCCTCCGGGAGTTCGATCGTGAACGGATTTGAGCCGCTCGCCCGGTTTGCCTTCAGGCGGTTGAGCATCGCCAGCTGATCGTCCGAGATCCACGCCAGTGTGGACGGAAACGACACGCCGGAGCAGTTGTTCAGGAGGTTGTCGACGGTGGATCCGCCGTCCGCCCACATGGCTTCACGGTTCCAGACCGTCACCCCTTCGGGGATGACCATCTTTTGGGCGTAGCGCGCCGGGACAGCCACGACTTCCTTCATGTCCTTGCTGTAGATGATCCCGTCCTTGGACGCGTACCGGGGATTCGTATCCTTCACGGCGTACTCCGTGATCCCGGTGTAGCAGTAGATAGCGATGGACAGGTTCGTGCCAGCGTTCAGGTTGCCCGTGTCCTTGTAAGTGATATACCGCTCGTCGTATACGGGCACGTAGACGATCTCGTAGGAATCCGGCAGCACGACTTTATGGATGTTATAGTTGCGCGAAAAGCTGAGTTCGCCCAGGAATTCAACGCCTTCTGGGATCTCATACACGCCGCCCTCAAACGGCTTGTTGCGCGGCACGGCCAGCATCTCCTTGCCGTCTGCCGAATACAGGATGCCGTCGATGGCCACGTAGTGCTCGTTGCCGTCCGCCACGATGAACTCCACGAAATCGTTCGTCGCAAAGTCGTAGATCGTGTGCGCGTAGCCGATCGTGTGCACGCCCGCGGGGATCGTGTAGGTTGACCCTTCCACCTTGCACGCGTGGTTCAGAAAGCCCGCGCTCATGACGGCCAGGTTATCCGGCAGCAGGATGTGATGCGCGTAACACAGCTGGAAGCACCAGGCCGCGTTCGTCAGATGGCTGAGATCCCAGGCGCGCATGTCGACCGTATCCAGGACGCCTGCGCCGGAAGCCGAGGCCACGCGGTCGAACATGTGGTACATGATCTCGAGTTTGCCCGTATCCCAGTGTTCGATCCCGACGATCTCCGACAGGTACGTGCAGTTGCAGAACATGGACTGCATCGTGCGCACGGAGGACGTGTCCAGGGAGGACAGATCCAGGGATTTCAGCGCCCGGCACTCATAGAACATGTACGAAAAGCTCGTGACGCCCGCCGTATCCGCTTCTGACAAATCCACGTCCGTCAGCTTCGGACATTCGCCGAACAGCAGGCGCATGGTGTCGTCCAGAAAACTCACGCCCGCGCCGATCTTAGCCGCGGTGAGCGTTTAGTTTCCGCGGAAGATCGTCTGCGTATCGATGATCGTCCGGTAGGTGACCCCCTCCAGCTCGTAGCTGCCTGCCACTTCGACGGAGGCAGCCGTCCCGACGTATTTCGTCAGGGTCACCGCAGCGGCCTCCTCATCGACGGTGTATTCAAATTCATCCAGGCTCTGACCTCCAACCGCACCTTCGGCGAAAACCGATGCCGGATGAGTCAGGCCGAACCCCAGAGAAAGCATCAGAAAAAGCAAGATGAACAAAGCGTTTCTCTTCATGGCGGATCGCCTCCTTACTCTTTAACTATACCATTGCGGCGCCCCTTTCCGCCACACAAAAACCGGTCCGAAGACCGGTTTTTCGCATTCAGTCGGTGGGACAGAGAACCGTCCCCATGTCTCAAAAGTTTTAGCGCATGGACGCCATGTCGATCTGTCCGTCGAGCTGGGAGCCTCTCACCAGGATGATGTCCTTTACCGCCACGTTGCCCTTGAAGTTGCCCGTCGAAGAGAACTGCATCAGGTCGGTGCAGGTCGCTTCGCCTTCGCCGTGGCCCTGCAGCTGCAGTTCGCGGCACTTGAGCGTTCCGCTGAAGAAACCCGTCTCGGTGATGATGATGAGGTTGTCCGACTCGATGTCGCCCTCGTAGTGTCCGTCGATGCGGATGGGCTTGTTCGTCTTGATGGAGCCCTTAAAGACGGTATCGACACCGATCGCAGTCTCGATGATGACGGAATCGATGGATGTATTTGCCGGTTCGTATTCGTTATAAGCCATAAAAACAGCCTCCTTGTCTCTTTACATGCCCGACTATTCTATCACGCTCTCGTTCAGATTGCAAGCGCTGCGGCCCATAAGCCCCCGTTATGTACCATTTTGGCAGAAACGCGCCTACCGGTTCATGCCGTACAGTCCCGGGCGCCTCGCGCTGAGGATGGGAAGCTGCTCGCGGACCCTGGCGTTCTCGTCGAGGTCTATGTCCACCACCGTTACGCACTCGTTTTCTCCGGCGTCGGCGAGGACCCTTCCCCAGGGGTCGCAGATGAGGGAATGCGCGTAGGAGACGTACGGCGCGTACTTGTCCCGCGCCGGCGCGCAGCCGATCGTATAGAACTGGTTGTCCACCGCGCGCATGCGGAAGGACAGGTCCCAGTGCAGCGGCCCCGTCGTCATGTTGAACGCGGCGGGAACAAAGACCGCCTCGGCACCGCGTAGCGCCATGCAGCGGAACATCTCGGCAAAGCGTATGTCGAAGCAGATGGCCAGGCCGAACATGTGACCCGCCGTGCGGAAAACCGTGATCATGTCGCCCGGCGTAAACGTGTCGGACTCGCGGAAGGACTGCCCGCCCTTCACGTCGATGTCGAACAGGTGCGCCTTGCGATGACTGGCGCGCAGCTGCCCGTCCCGGGAAAACACAAAGGACGCGTTATACAGCTTGCCGTCCTCCTCCTCGGGGAATGAGCCACCCACGAGCGTCAGGTTCGCGTCCTTGGCCATCTGTGACAGTTCGTTGAAGATGTGCCCGCCCACGGGTTCGGCGAACTGCCTGAAATACTCGTTTGCGTAGGGGCAGCAGAACATCTCGGGCAGCACCGCGATGCGGGCGCCCTCCTTTCCCGCCCGCAGCACGAGCTGCCGGGCTTTCTGGAGGTTCTTCTCCTTGTCGTGGCCGACCTTCATCTGGATGAGCGCGATCTTCATGACGGAACACTTCCTTTCACCCGCATTATAACATTTATGCAAATCGCGCGATACCCATCCGTGGCAATATCTCTAAACTGAACCAAACGAAAAGCATCCCCTGGACGGGGATGCTCCTTGTGCGGTTTATGAAGCGGGTCACGCCTTCTGCCGGTTGAGGGCCTTGCCGATCAGCATGACCACGGCGAACACGATCAGATACCAGAAATTCTCCATCCGGTGACCCACGAGGCTCGCGTAGACCATGAACAAGGACCCTGCGATCGCCAGCGCCGGGATGACGTAGCGCCTAACCGTCGTTTCGCCCCTGGCTTTGCGCATCCAGTTGACGAAGATGGGGATGTACATCGCGTAGATGGTGATGATCGGAAGTTCAGAGGCGTCAAAACTGAACGGAACGCTCTCGAAAGCCGTGCCGCTGAAGACCTTTACGCTGCCCCACATCTCCAGCACGCTGGCGAAGATGAAATAGCAGCCCCAGAACGCGCAGAGCAGCAGCCCGAACGCGGCGGAGTTGTTCGGCAGGTTCGACACGCGGTCGACGTGCGAAAACAGCTTGGGATGAGGACCGTCGCCCCGCGCTGCCAGCGAATAGATGCCGCGGCAGCAGCCGAGCATCAGGCCGTTCATGGTGCCCGCGCAGGAGATGGCGACAAAGAGGTTCAGGATGTTGCCGAGCACGCCGCCGAAGATGTTGACGAAGGCCTTCGTAGCGCCTTCCGCCATGAGCACTTCGACGGAAGCGCCGCCGGCCACGCCGATGTAGTAGCAGATGTACGTGACGATGATGACGATGCCGCCGATGACGAGCGCCTTCGGCAGGTTGCGCTTCGCGTCCTTCAGTTCGGCGTTGATGGACGTCGCGATGATCCAGCCCTCATAGGCGAACGACGTCGCGCAGACGGAGGCGAGCAGCGGCGCCGCGCTGCCTCCCGCGGAAACGCTGGCAGTCGCGAAGTTGCTGACGAGCATGTGGTTCGGGCCAAGCAGCCCCGCGATGACGCCGACGACGGCCATCAGGAACAGCGGGATGAGCTTGATGATGGTCGTGGTCGTCTGGAACTTGCCTGCGAGCTTCGGCGACAGCGCGTTCACCAGATACGCGCAGACGAGGAAGAACATCATGAGGCACATGCATTCCGGCCCGATGACGCAACCGCCCTGCTCCGCAGGAATGAGCAGCGGGAAGTTCGGCCAGCACGACGTGATGAACACGAGCGAGTAGCGGGCCGTGAGCCAAGCAAGAATGACGGTGAGTGTCGGATAGTAGATGATGCTGAGGAACCAGCCGATGTAATAGCCGTAGCGGGGGCCGACCGTCGCTTCAGCGTAGTCGACGATGCCGTTGACTTTCTCGTATTTCTGCGCCATGGCGGCAAAGGCCAGGATGCAGAAGATCATGATGAGGCCGCCGATGATCCACGCGACGATGCCGAGCGGCATGTTGCCCTCGGTCTTCTGCAGGATCGTCTGCGCCTTGAAGAAGACACCGGACCCGATGACGATGCCCACGACCATGCAGATCGCGGTGAAGAGCCCGTATTT
>JAIKZT010000238.1 GCA_024682015.1 Clostridia bacterium | reverse complement strand
GGTGACCCCGCTGGGAACGCCCAAGGCAGCCGTTCAGCTCATCCACGGTTACGGCGAGCACTCCCGGCGCTATCTGCACATGGCGCTGGCCTTCGCGGAAGCAGGCTTTGCGGTCTACGCGGACGACCACATCGGCCACGGCAAGACAGGCCTGATGGCGGAAAGGCTCGGCGACCCCTGCGCCAGGACCTTTGAGGATTACACGGCGGATGAACTGACGCTGTTTTCCCGCATGAAAAGCGAGCTGCCGGATGCGCCGAAGTTTCTGCTCGGCCAGAGCTGGGGTTCCATGCTGGCGCGGGACGCCGCATCGCAGATAGGCGATGAACTGACGGCGCTGCTGCTGACCGGCCTCGTCGCAGACCTACCCCGGGGCGAGGCGATCTTAAACGACCCCCGGTTCCAGGCTGATCTAGCCCAGCGTCCCCACGCGCCGAACGACGGCTGGTTCGATTCCCTGTTCGACGGGATGCTGGATCGGTTCGGTCCCGGCGCAAAGGAAAGCGGCGCCTGGATCGCTGTAGATGCGCGCATACTTGCGGACGACGCGGATGACCCCTTCAGCTGCTACGCGACCTGCATGGAGCTTACGCGCGACTTCCTGCAGCTGCATGTGAAGCTGGAGACCATGGAATGGATCCGGCAGATCCCCGAAGACCTGCCCGTCCTGCTGATGAGCGGCAGCGACGATCCCTGCGGCAACTTCGGCGAGGGTCTGCGCAAGACTGCAGAAGCCCTGCGCAGCCACGGCAATCCGGTCTGTCTTCGCCTGTGGGAAGGCTGGCGGCACGAGATCCAGAATGAACCGCCCATCAAGGCGCAGGTCGAATCCGAACTGATCGGATACATGCAGGCAAGACTATAAATAATTTTCAGAAAATTTCATAAATACCGCTTGACAATGTTTAGGTACCTAACTATACTGGGTTTAGTTAGGTACCTAAATTTATTATCGGGGGATTCAAAAGGAGGTATTTACGATATGGAAAACAGAAAAGAAGTCATCTCGAGCCTGTTCAAACTGACCCGCGCCATGCGCAGAAGGCCTCACAGAGAGGATCACGCGTTCCCGTTCCCCGTGGAAAGAATGCTCTCCGTGCTTTTGGACAATGACGGCGCGACCTCGCGGGAGCTCTGCGAGATTCTGGACGTGCGCCCCTCTTCCCTGTCCGAACTGATCGGGAAGATGGAGGAGCTTGGCCTGGTCACCCGCAGGGCCAGCGAAGAGGATAAGCGCGCCGCGCAGGTCCTGCTGACCGACGGCGGCAGGGAAGCGGCCAGCGCCATCCGCGAGAGCATGGACAAGCGCGCTGCGGAGTTTTCCGCCTGCCTTACGGACGAGGAAGCCGCGCAGTTCTGCCTGCTCGCGGACAAGCTGAGCGCCCATCTGGAAAGCCTTACGCCAGAAGAAGACCGTCCGCACGGCAGATGCGGCCGCGGCCGGCACGAAAAGGCATGCGGCGGTCCCCACGGACCGTTCCGCCGCCATCACAGACCATTCGGAAGACCGTTCTGATCGGGCAAAACGGAACGCCCGCAGCTCCTTTAGGGACGCGGATGGCGCGATAAAAAGGGTCACGGCACCATGCCGTGACCCTTTTGGTTTCTTTTGATCTTTCCTTCCGGCGAACCATACCCTGCGGTTTCTGCGGGATCAGATCCCCAGGCCGAAGCGCTCCTTCACGCGCTTGATGACGGGCTCTGCGATGGCGTTCGCCCGCTCCGTGCCGGACTTCATCGCGTCGATCAGCTCCTGGGAGGGGCGGATCTCGTTGAAACGCTCGCGGATGGGCGCCAGAGCGTCGACCGCGACCTCGACCAGATCCTTCTTGAACTGGCCGTAGCCCGAGCCTTCGTAATCCTTCTCAAGCTGCTCGATCGTCTTACCCGAAAACGCGCTGTAGATGGACAGCAGGTTGGAAATGCCAGGCTTGTTCTCGATGTCGAAGCGGATGACCCCCTCGGAATCCGTCGTGCTGCGCATGATGGCCTTCTTGATCTTGGAGGGCTCATCCAGCAGGGAGATGCGGCTCATTTCGTTCGGCGCGGACTTGCTCATCTTCGTGGTCGGATCGTCAAGCGCCATGACGCGCGCGCCGGCCTTCATGAAGCGGCCTTCTGGCACGACGAACGTCTCGCCGTACTTGTTGTTGATGCGGATGGCCAGGTCCCTCGTAAGCTCGATGTGCTGCTTCTGGTCGTTGCCCACCGGCACGATGTCCGTATCGTAGAGCAGGATGTCCGCCGCCATCAGCACCGGGTACATGAACAGGCCCGTCGGCGCGGATTCCGCCCCGTGGCTCTTCTGCTTGTACTGGGTCATCCGGGAGAGCTCGCCGGTATAGGAGTTGCACGTGAGGATCCAGTTCAGCTCGGCGTGGCCGGGCACGGTGGACTGCGCGAAGAGGATGGACTTCTTCGGGTCGAGGCCGACGGCCATGTACAGCGCTGCGATGTCGAGCGTGTGCTTCTTCAGCTCCGCCGGATCCTGCGGCACCGTGATGGAATGCATGTCCACGACGCAGTAGATGCATTCGCAGGTATCCTGCAGGTCCACGAACTGCTTCAGAGCGCCGAGATAGTTGCCGATGTGGAGGTTGCCCGTGGGCTGAACCCCGGAAAATACGCGTTTCATGTTCTACTTGCCTCCCATATCCATGCTGATCTGCTCCCAGCCGTCGTCATCGTCTTCAGGCTGCTCCGTAAAGGGCTCCTCTTCGGGCTGAGCGTCTTCCGCCTCTTTGCG
>JAIKZT010000214.1 GCA_024682015.1 Clostridia bacterium | reverse complement strand
GCGGCCTTACTGTGCGGGAGTTCCTTCCGCGGCGGGGCAGGGATTTGCGACCTTGGGCGCGACCTCCTCGTTCAGCTGTCTGATCAGGGAGTCCGCCTCTTCCTTCAGCGTTTCGAGCTGCTCCTCTTCCATGTTTTCGGGGTTGGAGACGGCCCGCGAGATGAGGTCGGCATGGTCCGCAATGTCCGTCATGGCCTTCAGCGTTTCGAAATCAGCCTCCCAGCCGTTGTCCTTGGCGGTCTGGGCGACGGTGTTATAGGTGTCGACCAGAGCGAGGGCGGATTCCGCCAGCGCGGCGTACTGCTCGCGCAGCTCCTCGGCCCGGATCTGTTCGGGGGATTTTGCGGCTTTTTTACTGCAGCCGGCAAAGCTGAAAACGGCTAATGCGCAGATCAGAAATATGCAGATAAACCTCTTCATGGGTAGTTCTCCTTTTCTATTCAGTGAGACATGGGGACGGTTCCTTGTCCCATTTTTATCGCCCCTTCGACAGGCTCAGGGAGCGTCGGGAGCAGGCTCAGGGAGCGCCGGCGCCGGGACGGCTCAATTCCTTATTATATTGCATCGCGCGATGAATGCAAAGGCTTGCATAACAAAATCGGGTCTGCTATAATATTTTAATCCCTAACTAGTCACGGGGTCTTTTTGGTATTATCAAATTCCCCGCACTGCTTGAATCAATCGGAAGTGATGCCATGATCATCTATATCCTCAAACGCATAGGCGCTGCGCTGCTTACGCTGCTGGTCATCATGTCGATCACGTTCTTCCTGATGAACGCGATCCCGGGCAGCCCGTTCCTTACGGAGAAGTCCACGCCCCAGCAGATCGAACTAGCCAACAAGAAATACGGTTTGGATAAGCCGCTCATCGTCCAGTTGAAGAACTACGTCGTCAACTACCTGAAGGGCGATCTCGGCACTTCCCTGAAGATGCAGGAGGGCACGCCCGTCAAGGACATCATCTTCCATCAGGGCAAGTTCATCCTGTCCATCAAACTGGGGCTTTGGTCGCTGGCCATCGCCGTGCTCATAGGCATTCCGCTGGGCTGCATCGCGGCGTATAACCGCGGCAGCTGGCTCGACGGCTTTCTGCGGGTCATGACGACCGTCGGCGTCGCCATCCCCACGTTCGTGCTCGCTACGCTGCTGCTCGCTACGTTCGCCGTCAAACTGGGCTGGCTCGACACGATCTCGGGTTCCCTTGAGAGCGCCAAGAGCATGATCATGCCCATCCTTTCCATGTCGTTCTACTACATCTGCTACGTGGCCAAACTCACGCGGACGTCCATGCTCGACGCGATCAACCAGGATTACATCCGCACGGCGCGCGCGAAGGGCGTCAAGCGGAACATCATCATCCTCAAGCACGCCCTCAGAAACAGCCTCATCCCGGTCATCACGTATCTGGGGCCGGTCACCGCGGGCATCATCACGGGCAGCTTCGTGGTCGAATCCACGTTCTCCATCCCGGGCCTGGGCAAGTACTACGTCCAGTGCGTCATGTCGCGCGACTATCCCGTCATCATGGCGACGACCGTCGTGCTGTCCGCGCTGGTCATCTTCATGAATCTCGTGGTCGACGTCGCCTACAAGGTCGTTGACCCGCGCATCACGCTGACGAACAAGGAGGACTAAGATGGCAGATTTCGGCAAACTCAGTCCTTTCCAGGTCGATCCGGCCATCGTCGAAGGCCTGTCCTTAAGCCCCGACGATTTCTCGCCCGCCAGCGAAGGCGAAAAGGAAAACATGGTGGAAAAGCGCAAGAGCGTCTCATACTGGAGAGACGCCGCGCGGCGCTTCAAAGCGAACACCGTGTCCATGGTGGCGCTGTTCATCTTCCTGTGCTGCCTCGTGTTCGCGTTCATCGGACCCAAACTCATCCCGTACAGCTACGGCGATCAGTACAGAAGTTCCCAGAAACTCGGACCCATGGAGTATTCCAAAGGCGAAGCGCTCATCAAGGCGGCTTCGGCGAACTTCGACTCGTTCTACGCCACGGGCCTGCAGGCCGGCAGCATCACGGCCATCACAAAAGGCAATTATTTCATTGAATATAAGGGCAACACATACGCGTTCACAGCCGAAAAGGCCATGGAAGGCGTCATCGTGGGCTTTCTGAAAGGGCAGGCGGATCCCGTCATCGTCAAAGAGGCGGACGTCGACCCGGCTACCGGCGCCATCGCTGCCTGGGCCCCGCTGGAAACGACGGGTGACCCGGCAGAAGGCGCGACCCAGCTCAAACTCGTGAAGGGCGTGTTCCCGCACGTGTTCGGCACCGATTCCGTCGGCAGAGACCTCATGGCGCGCACCATGTACGGCGCGCGGGTCTCCATCCTCATCGGCCTGATGGCCGCGCTCATCGTGCTCATCATCGGATCCATCTACGGCGCCATCTCCGGCCTCGCCGGCGGCACGGTGGACTTCATCATGATGCGCATCGTCGAGCTCATCTACTCCATTCCGGAAGTGCTCATCGTGCTGCTGCTGCAGGTGGTCCTCAAGGATCCGCTGCAGGAGTGGATGGACCACAGCGACACGTGGCTGGCGCACGCGGCGTCGGCTCTGGGAAGCGGCATCATCTCGATCTTCATCACGTTCGCGCTGCTGTACTGGGTCACCATGGCGCGCATCGTGCGCGGCCAGGTGCTGCAGCTGAGAAAACAGGAGTACGTAACGGCCGCCGTCGCGCTCGGCGCGGGCAACGGCCGCATCATCAAGCGCCACCTGCTGCCGAACTGCGTCGGCGCGCTCGTCATCACGACGTGCCTGCAGATCCCGTCGGCCATCTTCCTGGAAAGCTTCCTGAGCTTCCTGGGCCTGGGTGTTTCCGCGCCCATGGCGAGCCTCGGCTCGCTGTGCTCGGACGCGCTGCAGACCATCACGCTGTATCCGTACCGCCTCATCTATCCGGCGGTCATCCTCACGGTCATCGTGCTCACCCTCAACCTGGTGGGCGACGGCCTGCGCGATGCCCTGGATCCGCGGCTGAAGAAATAGGAGGGCAGAAGCAATGAACGAAAGCAAAAAAAATCTGCTCGAAGTCAAGGATCTGAAGGTCTCGTTCTTCACGCCTGCCGGCGAAGTCAAGGCTGTCGACGGCATCAGCTACACGCTTGGATATAACGAAGTCATGGGCATCGTGGGCGAGTCCGGTTCGGGCAAGTCCGTCGAAGCCTACGCCGTCATCGGGCTGCTGCAGAACCCCGGCAAAGTCGTGGGCGGCAGCATCACGTTCGAAGGCGAAGACCTGCTCTCGTACGACGAGGAGCAGATGCGCGGCGTCCGCGGCAAGGACATCTCCATGATCTTCCAGAACCCGATGACGTGCCTCAACCCCGTCTACACCATCGGCAACCAGCTCACGGAGGCGCTCACGTGCCACGACACGAGCATCTCCAAGGAAGAGGCCTGGAACCGGGCCGTGCACATGCTCCAGCTCGTCGGCATCAACAACGCCGAAAAGCGCATGACGCAGTATCCGCATGAATTCTCGGGCGGCATGCGGCAGCGCGCCATGATCGCCATGGCCCTCATCGGCGAGCCGAAGCTGCTCATCGCGGACGAGCCGACCACCGCACTGGACGTTACTATCCAGGCGCAGATCCTGGACGTCATGAAGGACATCCAGAAGCGGGTCAATACGTCCATCATCTTCATTACGCACAATCTCGGCGTCGTCGCCGAAGTCTGCGACAAGGTGTCCGTCATGTACGCGGGCAAAATCGTGGAGCAGGGCGACGTCAATGATATCTTCTACGATCCGCAGCACCCGTACACGAAGGCGCTGCTGGCATCCATGCCCCGTCTTGACGAAGGCGAGCACGAGCGGCTCATCCCCATCGAGGGAACGCCGATCGATCTGCTTGACCCGCCCCAGGGCTGCAATTTCGGCCCCCGCTGCAAGGAGTGCCGCAAGATCTGCCTGTCGAAGAAGCCGCCTTATGCGGAGACCGGAAACGGGCACATTTCCGCCTGCTGGCTGCACTTCATGGAAGGCGCGAAGCAGGCCGGATCCGGAGAGGAGGCTTAGGGAATGGCTGACGTGAACGAACGCAAAAAGCTCCTCGAGATCGAAAACCTGAAGAAATATTTCGCCGTGAAAGCCGGCTTCGGCCGAAAGCAGTACGTGCAGGCGGTCGAATCCGTCTCCTGCCACATCTTCGAAGGCGAAACGCTGGGCCTCGTAGGCGAATCCGGCTGCGGCAAGACCACGCTGGGACGCACGATCATCCGGCTGTACGAGCCGACGTCGGGCCGCATCGTGTTCGACGGTGAACCGATCTACGATTCCGAAAAGAAGGTCGCCGTTCCCATGCTGCCGTACCGGCGCAAGATGCAGATCATCTTCCAGGACCCGTCCGCTTCGCTGGACCCGCGCATGACGGTCGGCGAGATCGTCGGCGAAGCCCTGGACATCCACGGGCTGTACAAGGGAAAGACGGAGCGGCGCGAACGCATCAACGAACTGCTGGACGAAGTCGGCCTGAATACCGAACACTCCAACCGCTTCCCGCACGAATTCTCCGGCGGGCAGCAGCAGCGCATCGGCATCGCCCGGGCGCTGGCCGTGGAGCCGCAGTTCATCGTGTGCGATGAGCCGATCTCCGCGCTGGACGTTTCCATCCAGTCGCAGGTCATCAACATGCTCGAGGACCTGCAGGAACAGAAACACCTCACGTACCTCTTCATCGCCCACGATATTTCCGTGGTCCGGCACATTTCGAACCGCATCGGCGTCATGTACCTGGGCAGCATGGTGGAGATGGGCGAAAGCTACGAGCTGTGCAATCATCCGGTCCACCCCTATACGAAGACGCTGCTGTCCGCCGTGCCCATTCCGGACCCGGTCAAGACCCGCAGCCGCCAGCGCCAGCTGCTGGAAGGGGAGATCCCCAGTCCGATCAATCCGCCGAGCGGCTGCCGCTTCCATACGCGCTGCCCGTACGCGACCGAGCGGTGCAAGCAGGAGTTCCCGAAACTCAGGGAATATGGGCCGGGTCACTACGCCGCCTGCCACCTCCTCGAGGAGAAGGGCGTATAAACAGGCGCAACCGTCCGCCGGCAAAGCGGGCGTTGCAGATACATTTGTTTTTTCATAGTTTGATTTAAAACAGGAGGAAAACATGAAAAAATTACTTGCTTTGCTTCTGGCACTGTGCATGGTATTCTCCATGGCTGCCTGCACTTCCAAGCCTGCCGAACAGCCCGCTGAGCCCGCTCAGCCGGCCGAACCCGAGCAGACCGCTACGGAAGAACCGCAGCAGCCGGCCGAACCCGAAAAGTTCGTCCTGAACGCCTGCATCGCGTCAGAACCCGAAACCATCGACGTGTCCACCATCAGCTCCGTGGACGGCTCCACCTACGTGCAGCACATGTTCGAAAACCTGATGAAGTATCAGATGGTCGGCGAGAATCCCGCTGACGACCCGAACATGTACATGACCGAAGTCGTTCCCGGCCAGGCCGCGTCCTACACCGTGTCCGAGGACAAGACCGTCTACACCTTCACCCTGAGAGACGACATCTACTGGTCCGACGGCAAGCCCGTTACGGCCAACGACTGGGTCTACTCCTGGAGAAGACTTGTCAACCCCGAGACCGCGGCTGACTACGGCTACTTCCTCGACGGCATCGTCAAGAACGCCTACGCCATCTACGAAGAAGGCTCCATGGATCCTTCCGAACTGGGCATCAAGGCTCTGGACGACAAGACTCTGGAGATCACCCTCGAAGCCCCCTGCGCCTACTTCATCGAAATGTGCGCGTTCGCTTCCCTCATGCCCCTGAGAGAAGACGTGGTCGAAGGCAACGATAACTGGACCGATCCGGCCAACATCGTCGTCAACGGACCCTACATCCTCACCGAATGGGTACACGACTCCTACCTGAAGATGGTCCCCAACGAGCAGTACTACGATGCTGAGAACCTGGGACCGGACGAGATCGTCTGGTGGCTGTCCGACTCCGAAACCAATATCCTGTCCTCTTATCAGAGCGGCGCTTATGATTTCATCGAGTCCTTCCCGACCGACATGATCGAATCCCTCTCCGCTTCCGGCGACTGCTTCATCAACCCGTACGTCGGAACCTACTATCTGTACCTGAACTGCGACAAGATCCCCAGCTGGAAAGTACGTGCCGCGATGACCATCTCCGTTGACAGAGACAACATCGTGAACAACGTCACCCAGGGAGGACAGGTCCCCGCTACCGGCTTTGTCGCCAGCGGTATCCTCGACTCCACCGGTCAGGACTTCGCCTATGGCGTGTCCGAACTGGGCGCCATCTACAACTGGCTGTCCAAGACCTATCCCGACGCGGATCTGACCACCTATGCCGGCAAGTGCGAACTGGCCAAGCAGCTGTATGACGAAGCGGTTGCCGACGGCGAATGGGATCCGAACACCACCGTCGTTTACAACTTCAACACGTCCGACACCCACAAGGCGATCGCGGAAGCCTGCGGCCACGACTGGCAGACGGTTCTGGGCATGAACATCACCCTGGAGAACCAGGAATGGGCTACCTACACCAACGGTCTGGGCGAGCACAACTTCGGCGTCGCAAGACTGGGCTGGATCGCTGACTACAACGACCCCGTCACCTACCTCGAACTGCTCGTTACGGGCAACGCTTACAACTACGGTCTGTACAGCGACGCTTCCTATGACGAAGCCATCGCTTCCGCCAAGGCGACCCTGGCCGGTCCTGACAGAGACGCCATGCTGTACGGCGCTGAAGAAACCATGTTCAGCGAAGGCGGCTTCCCCGTCATGCCGGTCTACTACTACACCAACATGTACTGCGCTCACGGCCTGAAGAACATGGGCTACACCCCCATGGGCTACTTCTTCATGCAGTACGCGCAGCCCAATCAGTAAGAAGGCATAGGGCTTTGGCCCGCCTGTCAAGCGACTGAACGCGTGACCCGCCCAGCGATGGGCGGGTCACTTTTCGTATGGAAAAAACGGGGCGGATACGGTACAATAAAGGGGAAAGCAGCCGGGATCGGCCCGGCCGCGGATAAAACAGGAGGATATTATGGACAGGATTTTCTACAACGGCGTCATCAAGACCGTGGATGACGCGCAGCCGCTGGTATCGGCTGTGTGCGTGCAGGGGGGCATCATCATGCGGACCGGCTCCGACGAGGAGATGCTGAAGTATAAGACCGAGAACACCGAGCTGATCGATCTGCAGGGCAAGTTCATGCTGCCGGGCTTCATCGATTCGCATATGCACATGATCCTCACGCACTATCAGAACATGCTGCCGGACCTGGGCGGCTGCAAGACCAAGAAGGAAGTGCTGGACCTGCTGCGCGCCGAAGCTGACCGCCACAGAGCGGAGGGCAGGGCGGACGAATGGATCAACGCGGTCAACTTCAACCAGGATTACTGGTCGGACGACAAGAACATCCCCACCCGTCTGGAACTGGACGAAGCGGCCGGCGACGTTCCCTGCCGCATCCTGCGCTGCTGCGGCCACACGGCTTCGCACAACACGAAGGCTCTGGAGATCATGAACGTGATGAAGGAAAAGCCCGGTGAAACGACGCTGAACATGAAGTTCCTTGCTGACGGCACGCCCCAGGGGCAGCTGTTCGAAGGCGACGCCGAGCTGGCAGCCCAGTTCGTGGAAGTGCCTTCCGTGGAGGAATACGTGGAATGGATCAAGGAGGAGACGGCCAACTGCGCCAAGCTCGGCCTGGTGGGCATTCACTCCGACGACTTCAACATGGTCGCGCCGGGACGGGACATGGACAACGTCATGGCCGCTTACAAGGTGGCGGGCGAATCCGGCGTGATGAAGTGCAAGGTCTACGAGCAGTGCCGCGTCGAGGAAGCGGACATCCTGAAGGAATTCGTGAAGAAGTACCCCAGAGGCACCCAGTTCGGCACCCGTTTCGTCACGAGCGCCATCAAGGAGATGGGCGACGGCTCGCTGGGCGCTCACTCCGCCGTGCTGCGCGGCAGCTACGCGAACGACCCCGAGGCGAAGGGCGTAAAGGTCCACGAGGATGACGAGATGTTCGAACTGTTCCGCATCGCGCATGAGGCGGGCTATCCGGTCGTCGTACACTGCATAGGCGACGGCGCCGTGGAACAGGTCCTGAACGGCATCGAATACGCGCAGAACCGCCATCCCATGCCGGACATCCGCCACGGCATCGTGCACTGCCAGATCATGGGTACGGATCAGCTGTACCGCATGCAGAGAAACAACGTGCTCGCCTACGTGCAGCCGGTGTTCTGCCGCGCGGACGCGGGCATCGTGGACGACTGCGTAGGACCCGAACTGGCGAAGCAGAGTTATAACTGGAGGCTGTTTGAGGATCTGGGCATCCATCAGAGCGGCGGCTCCGACTGCCCCGTCGAGCCCTGTGACCCCATTCCCAACATCTACTATGCCGTCACCCGCGACAACAGCAAGGGCGGCAGCTGGTATCCGGAAAACGCGGTCACCATCGAGGAGGCCATCCGCATGTTCACGATCGAGGGCGCCTACGCCGGCTACGCGGAAAGCACCCGCGGGTCCATTACGCCGGGCAAGTACGCGGACTTCGTCGTGCTCAGCCAGGATCTCACGAAGATCGATCCCAAGGACATTCTGAACACCAAGGTTCTCATGACGGTGCTCGAGGGCGAGACCGTTTACGAAGCATAAGCATATGGGCCGAAGGGATGGCGCCAAGGGGGCCTCGCCGCTGAAAACTTGCAGGCGGATGGGTGGATGCCTTGGCGGCAGGGCTCCTAAGGCAAGCAGCCAATTACATTTATAGGAGGTATTATGAAATACGAGATCAAGGGCGAACCCATGCCTGTCGTCATTTGCACGCTGGATGCGGGAGAAAAGATGATCACCGAGAGCGGATCCATGGTCTGGATGAGCCCGAACATGAACATGGAGACGTCCGCGGGCGGCCTGGGCAAGGCGTTCGGCCGCATGTTCTCCGGCGAGAACATCTTCCAGAACGTTTACACCGCGCAGGGAGGTCCCGGCCTCATCGCGTTCGGCGCCAGTTTCCCCGGCTCCATCCGCGCCATAGAGATCACGCCGGACCGCCCCGTCGTCTGCCAGAAGTCGGCTTTCCTGGCCGCGACCAGCGGCGTGCAGCTGTCCGTGTTCTTCCAGAACAAGGCGCTTTCCGGCCTGTTCGGCGGCGAAGGCTTTATCATGCAGAAGATCTCCGGCAACGGTATCGCGTTCATCGAGATCGACGGCAGCGCCGTGGAATACCGGCTTGAGGCGGGTCAGCGGCTCATCGTGGACACCGGCAACGTGGCCATGGTCGACAGCACCGTCTCCATCGACATCCAGCGCGTGAAGGGCGCCAAGAACATGCTGTTCGGCGGCGAGGGCCTGTTCAACACCGTGCTGACCGGTCCGGGCAACGTGGTCCTGCAGACCATGCCCATGTCGAACTTCGCGGCGGCCATCGCGAGCGTGCTGCCCACGAGCAAGTAGATCCGGCTGTTTTGACCCTCGGGCAGGCTTCATGAGCTTGCCTGGGGGGCCTTTATAAAAACACTTGCATTCTTCCACAGAATCTGTATAATGGTAGGGTAGACTTGCAGAGAAACAGGCAGTAGGGAAAGGAGGAGCACATGGCAGGGAAAAAAGGCCAGCGGACGATCAACATCTACGCGTTTTTCTTCTCCCTCGTCGCATTCCTCTTCGTCCTGCAGCTCGGTACCGGCCTTCTCGGCGCGCTGATGGGCTGGCGGTATCCCTCGGGGATGCATACCGTGCACGGCTTCCTGGGCACGTTCTCCGCGGTGATTACGCTGACAGTGCTGTTCCTTCTGGCTTCTCAGGCAGGTTTTACGATCATTACCAGAGCAGAGGCTGACAAAGCCATCATGAAGGTGTATAATGGCATTGTCATCGCGGTCATGCTGCTGGAAGCGGTCTATGTGTTCCTCATGTACAAGAACGCTTTTCTCATGCTGCCGAACGCCCTGACGATCGCTGCGACGGCTTACAGCCTGGTCAACATCGGCCGCTCCAAGTATGAAGTGGTGAAGGGCACGAGGGCCTGGCGCAACGAACAGGCGCGCAAGGAGAGAGAGGAACTCAAAGCTCAGCGGAGGGCCAACGAAAAGGTCGCCAAGAGAGCGGATCACAAATAAGTTCCGCAATAATTTCATAAGGGCTGTTAGCTCAGTTGGTTAGAGCGCTTGCGTCACATGCAAGAGGCCGATGGTTCGAGTCCATTACAGCCCACCAAAGAGAAAGAGAGGGGATGTGTCTCCTCTCTTTCTCTTTGCACACGGTCAAATGGGCGAGGATCCTTCACGGGTCTCCCTTGCTTTTGCCCTGCGCCCGTAATAGAATTGAGTTAGCAATCAGTTCTATTGCAACGGAGGTATATTGTATGAAGAAAGTAGACATGATCGTAAAGGCTCCCCATTTTTACACCATGGAAGGCGAAGGCGTCGGATACAAGACCGGCGTGGCCATGATCGTCAATGCCGGCAAGATCGAAGGTTTTGCGGATGCGGCGACGGCAGACAGCGAATATAAAGCGGATGAGGTCCTGGATCTGAAGGATCATGTCATCTTTCCGGGCCTGATCGACGCTCATATGCATACGCTTGACAACGTGCTGCGCGGCCTGGCGCAGGACTCCAAGAACTGGATGATGCTCGCGCTGCAGCCGTTCGAGAACGCGGCGACCCACGAGGACCAGGTCAAGGGTTCCCGCGTGGCCATCATCGAGGCCATTAAAGCCGGCACGACCTGCCTGGGCGACTACAACACCGAGGTGGACAGCTGCGCGGAATTCATCACGAAGATCGGCGCGCGCGGCAATCTGGCTCCCATGTTCCGGGCAGCCAAGCGCAAGGTCTACTTCCCGGGTGAGCTCTACGAATTCGATGATGAGATGGGCGAGCGCGAGATGAACGAAAACATCGCGTGCTTCAACCGCTGGCATAATAAAGGCAACATCCGCATCCTGTTCGGACCGCAGGGCGCGGACTTCATGAGCCCCGAAATGCTCCTGAAAGCGCAGAAAGCCGTGAAGGAGCGCCGCACGAAGATGCATCTGCACGTGCAGCAGGGCGACCGCGAGACCTATCAGATCGTCCAGCGCTACGGCAAGCGGCCCACGCAGTTCCTGCAGGAACTGGGCATCCTCGACAAGGACCTCATCGCGGTCCACCTTACGGACTGCAACGACGAAGAGACCCGCATCATCGCGAAAAGCGGTGCGGGCATGGTCGTGAATCCGGCTTCCATCGGCATCATCGACGGCATCGTCTGTCCGTCCGTCGTGTTCCAGGAAGCGGGCGGAAACTGCGGCCTTGGGTCCGATCAGGCGCCGGGCAACAACTGCCACAACATCATCCACGAGATGAAGAACGTGTGCCTGTTCAACAAGATCAAGTACGCCGACCCCGAGGTCATGCCGGCCTGGAGGGCGCTGCGCATGGCGACGATCGAAGGCGCGAAGGCCATCGGCGTGGACGACGTATGCGGATCGCTCGAAGCGGGCAAGAGCGCGGACTTCATCGCGGTCTCCCTGAACTTCCCGAGCATGCTGCCGGTCTACACGTATCCGATGCGCAACCTCGTCACGAACTTCGTGTACTCTGCAAGAGGCGAAGAGGTGACCCACAGCGTCGTCGCGGGCAGGGTCATCATGCGCGACCGCAAGATCTGCGCCATCGATGAACAGGAGTACCTCGACGCGGTCAAGGGCTGCCCGGCCGGCATTGGCGAGCGGGCGGCACAGGAATGGGGCTCCATCGACGGCATCAACAACAAGTACATGAAGGAAGGGAAGCTCTAAAGCGTTCTTATGAGGCATTTCAAGGATGAAGCCCAGCTGAAGCGCGTCTTCCGCCTGTTTGTGGCGTGCGTGTTCTGCTACGGCATCGTAGAGGGCTTCAGTTTAAACATATTCTCCAACTTTTTTAAGGACGCCTACAACGTGAGCGACCAGGTGCGCGGCTGGATCGAGACCCCCAGGGAGTCTCCGGGCGTGTTCTGCATGTTCTACCTGCCGGCCCTGGCCGCCTTCGCGGACGTGCGCCTCGCGCGCTACGCCGTGCTCGTGGACGCGGCAGCCCTGCTGCTGATGGGCTTTCTGCCCACGCCGTTCTGGACCATGATGGTGTTCCTGCTGTTGTTCTCCTTCGGCAGCCACACGTATTACCCGATGGAGGGTTCCATCGGCCTTGCCATTGCCGGGGAATCGCCCGACATGGGCCAGACGCTGGGCAGGATCCGGGCGGTGGCGCAGGTCGCGTACTTCGTGGCGGCGACGGCCGTGCTCGTGTTCTTTAGGAGCGGTTTCTTCGACTTCACCGCCAGCATCCGCCGGCCTTTTCTCTTCGGCGCCATCGCGTGCGTGGCCAGTTTCATCCTGCTGGGGCTCATCGAAAAGGATCTGTCCTGGATGCCCCGCCGCGAAAAGGGCAAGCTGGTCGTGAAGAAGGAATTCGCGAACTACTATCTGCTGACGTTCGCGTTTGGCATCCAGAAGCGCATCCGCATGGTGTTCGCGCTGTGGATGTTCACGCAGCTGCTGAGCAAGAAGGCGGACTTTACGGCCATTCTTCTGATCGCTTCGGCCATCGTGGGCATCTTCGTCTCGCCGCAGATGGGCAAGCTGCTCGACCGCATGGGCCAAAGACGCGCCGTGATGTTCGAGGGCGTCTACATGCTGGTGGTGTTCACGGTCTACGGATTCGTGGCGAAGGGGTTCGCGGACGGCAC
The DNA here is from genome assembly GCA_024682015.1 of Clostridia bacterium. Classification (GTDB taxonomy): domain Bacteria; phylum Bacillota; class Clostridia; order Peptostreptococcales; family Anaerovoracaceae; genus RUG11894. The sequence continues at coordinate 278 of JAIKZT010000214.1, read as the reverse complement.
GCTGCTGCTGACGAACGCGGTGCTGTATTTCTCCATCGGCCTGTTCGTGGCGGCGGATCTTACGAAGTTCTTCGAGTTCTTCCACAACTTCGCCATGCGCAAGATGGCGAAGGACGAGAAGGACGTTTCCCCGACGCTTTCCGTGGGGCAGGCGATCGACCACGTCATGGCGATCTCTCTGTCGCCGGCCTTCGGCGCCATGTGGGCCCACTTCGGGCCTCAGAGCGTGTTCTGGACCTGCGCGGCCGTATCGATCGTGCAGTTCTTCGTCGCGCCGC
>JAIKZT010000191.1 GCA_024682015.1 Clostridia bacterium | reverse complement strand
GTATGCCGCCTATGCCGGCCGCCTTCAACGCCTCCAGATCGGCGGTGATGCCGGCCTTGGACGCATTGCCGCCTATGACATGGAACCAGGTCTCAGGGCGTTTTCCGCTTTCCGCGGGGTGCGCACCCGAAACGGCAGCCGTCACAAGCGACACCGCCAACAACGACAAAGTCAATCTGATGTTCATGCGGATATTATACCAAATCACTTGTTCAGCGCCGCCACGGGATTCTTCGAGGCGGCGAGGAAGGCCGGCACCAGAGATGCCAGAAGGCCGAATACGAAGACGATGACCACGACCCAGACGACATCGGCTGCGACGAGCCGGTATGGGATCGAGTCAAGTCCGTATACGGATTTCGGGAACACCTCGATTCCAAAGCGCGCGAGCTGCTCGACGATGTTCTGCAGATTCTTCAGGATCGCGTATGCGGCGGCGAGTCCAAGCACTGTGCCTGTCGTGCACTGTATGAGCCCATGCACGACGAACGCCATCATTATCTTGCCCTTGGGGAATCCAAGCGCCTTCATTAGACCGATCTCGGACGTCTTCTGGACCGTCAGCACGAGAAGCGTGTTCATCACGCAGAATATCGCCACGACCGTGATGAGCATGAGAAGCAGGGCCGTCATGTTCTTTTCCACCGCGAGCGCGTTGAAGATTTCGCGGTCGGCCTCCTGCCATGTCACGAGGCGGCAGTCGGGCGCGACATGCCGTATCTGCCTGCAGAGGGCCGTGAACTTCTCGTTGTCGGCGGGGGCGGCAGTCTTGAGATGTATCGCAAAGACGCCATGTTCGACGCCCATCAATTCGCGGAGGTTGGCGAGCGAAGCCACTGCATAGCCTGAATCGTAATCGCGCTGCCCCAGGGAGAAGATACCGGTCACGGTCCACTTGCAAGGCAGATATATCTCATCTTTGGCGACAAGCGTCTTAGGGGAATAGATGGTGACCTTGTCGCCCACCCAGACGCCCAGCCTGCGGGCAAGGTCCGTCCCCAGCAATATCGAATCGCCCTCGAGATCGTACGTGCCGGCTCGTGGCGGGCCGATCTTGTAGGCGGAGGTGAAACGATCGGGGTCGACGCCGAGGATGACGGGCGCGGCGACGCGTCCGCGGAATTCCAGAAGCGCCCTGGTGTCGATCTCGGGGGTGACGGTGACAACGCCATCAAGCGTGGAAAGCTTCGATGCGAGCGCGTCTTCGTTCCTTACGAGATTTCCGGAAGAGTATCCAGGCAGAAGCGAGACATGCGGTTTGAAGTCCAGTATCTTCTCCTGCCACAGATCTCCGAATCCGGTCATCACGGCGCGTACGATTATGACGACCGCAACGCCCAGAAGAACACCCAAAACCGAAACGCATGTGATGACCGAAGTCACCGAGCGTTTCGGCTTGAGGTATTTGAGAGCTAAAAAAAGCGAAAACGGCATTCACCTACATGCTGAAGATCGACAGGTTATGCATGCCATACTGGTTGCAGGCGTCAAGGACGTCGACCAGGCGGCCATGCGGCGAATCCAACGTGCAGCGTATGAGCACCGTGGCGTTCTTGGATGTCGCCGAGAGCTGCTTCAGGTTGCTCCTCAGCTCGTTCATGCGAACACCGCGGCCATTGAAGATGAGACCCGAGAACCCGATGTCGATCTTGATCTGCGTATCGTTCGACTCGGAGGAGGACGACTGGTTCGGCGCCGGACGGTTCGCGTTCAGCTTGGAATAGATATCCTCCTGCTTGATCGTGACGACGAAGAAGATCATCAGCTGGAACACGACGTCGATCATCGGCGTCATCTCGGCCTTGGGGTTTTCCTGTGGTTTGCGTGCCATGGCTATCCCTCACTTCTTCTTGTGTTCGGCGATGGCGACGAACGAAAGTTTCCAAACGCCTTGCGCGGCGCAGATGTTCATCACGCGGGCGATATGCCTATGCGGCGCCTTCTGGTCGGCGCGGATCATGCATGGGAAATCCGGCCCGTACTTCGCCTTGCGTTCGCGTATCTTCGCTGCGAGCATCTGGTCCGTGAGGGTGATGTTCGACAGCGACACGCGCCCGGTCTTGGCGACGTCGATCGTCAGCTGGGACGGCGGCAGCTCGTCCTGCGTCAGCACGATGCCGTGGCTGCCGTCCTCCAGCTTGATGGTCGTATCCTTGTCGTCTGTCATCTTCAAGGTGACGACGAAGAAGATGATCAGCTGGAACACGACGTCGATCATCGGCGTCATGTCCAGGGATGCATCTTCGTTATTGGTCTTTTTTGCCATTGGCAGGATCCGTTATCAGGCCTGGGCGGCGGCATCAGCGCCTTCGACTTCGACGTTGCGGAGGTCCTTGATGAGTTCCATCGTAAGCGCCGTCATGCGAAGGATAAGGCGGTTGGCGTTGTTGCGGATGGAGTAGAAGAGCGTCAGGGCCGGAATCGAGACGACCAGACCGCCGGCCGTCGTCCAGAGTGCCTGGGAGATGTTGCCTGCCAGCGCGCCGATGTCGGGCACGCCCGAAGCGAGGGTTGCGAAGCACATGATCATGCCTTGCACCGTACCGAGCAGACCGAGCGACGGGGCCAGGTTGGAGCACACCGAAATCCACGTGAGACGCTGCATGATGCGTTCCGTCTCGAGGTCGGCCGCGGAGTTGACCGCCTCCTGGATGATGTCGTAACCTTCCTCCACGTGCTGGAACGCCGCCGCAAGGATATTCGCCATCGGGCTTGGTTCCGATTCGCATGCCTTCAAGGCCTTCATCACGTCGCCTTCGGCCATGGCGCCCTGGACGTTGTTGATGAGAGACTGCGGCATGAGCTTCTGCGGACGGATGAGAACCCAGCAGTCCACCACGAAGTAGAGAGCCGCCGCGCCGTCGCCGAAGAGGGCGAACCAGAGGATGACGCCAAGCGCGCCCGAACC
>JAIKZT010000125.1 GCA_024682015.1 Clostridia bacterium | reverse complement strand
GTGTACGCGACGGACAGGCAGGCGATGCAGGTGATGCCCGCCGCCAGGCCGTCCAGGCCGTCGATCAGGTTGATCGTATTCGTGATGCCCACGATCCAAAGAACCGTTACGAGGAAGGCGATCGCCTTCGGAAAGGCGATGTACCACGGCCCCCAGGGCAGTACGTTCGCCATGCCGCGGATCTGGATGGTGTTGAAGTACAGGATGGCCGCGCAGAAGATCTGACCGGCCAGCTTTACCTTCGGGGCGAGTCCTTTGATGTCGTCGTAGATGCCCAGCGCCAGGATGCACGTTGACCCGACCACGAGCCCCAGGGTCTGCTCATTCCACAGCCCCAGTTTGACGAATCCGGCCAGCACGCCCAAATAGATGGCGATGCCGCCGAAGCGCGGAATGGGCCGTTTGTGCATGCGCCGGTTATCTCTGGGAACGTCCACCGCGCCGATCTTCGGCGCTATTTTGATCGCTATGGGCGTCGCCAGCGCCGTGATGGCCAGCGCCAGCAGGAACACCGCAAGATAGTTGTTCATGCGAGGTTATTCTCCCAAAACTTCGATGATGAGTCCGGCTTCCTTCGCCATTTCCTGGGCGAGTTCATCCGGATAGCTCTCCTTGATGACGACGCGCCTGATGCCGGCGTTGATGATCATCTTCGTGCAGATGACGCAGGGCTGCGTCGTGCAGTACAGCGTGGCGCCTTCGACCCCGCCGCCCATGCAGGCCGCCTGGATGATGGCGTTCTGCTCGGCGTGCAGGCCGCGGCACAGTTCGTGCATCTTGCCGGAGGGGACGTTCATCTGCTGCCGCAGACAGCCGGTCTCTTCACAATGGCGTATGCCCTTGGGGACGCCGTTGTAGCCCGTGGCGATCACCCGGTTGTTCTTCACGATGACCGCGCCGACGGCCCGCCGCAGGCAGGTGCTGCGCTGGCGGGCGAGTTCAGCCATCTCCATGAAATACTCGTCCCAGGTAGGTCTCTTATTCATAAAACACCTCTTTCAGGTACAGGCCCTGAGGCGGCGCCGTGTGGCCGGCCCGGCCTCTGTCCTTCGATTCGATGGTTGCCGGCAGTTCGTCCGCATTGCGCTTCCCCAGCCCCACTTCCACGAGCGTGCCGGTGATGATGCGCACCATGTTGTATAAAAAGCCGTCGCCGGCGATGGAGATCGTTACGTATTCCCCGTCCTCGAGGATCTGCAGATCCCAGATGGTCCGCACCGTCGTCTCCCGGGGCGTGCCGCCCGCGGTCTGAAAGCACGCAAAATCGTGCGTGCCGGCGATGAAACCGGCCGCGCGGCGCATGGCGTCCGTATCGAGCGGCTGCGCGATCTGGTAGTACCGCGTGCGCTTGAAGATGTCCGGGTGCGCGCCGCGGCGGATCTTGTACAGGTAGCGCTTGCCCTTCGCGGAGTACCGCGCGTGGAAGCCCTCGGGCATCTCCTTCACTTCGAGGATCTCGATCTCGCCCAAGCGCTCCCGCTTGCTGGTCTGCAGGCAGTCGCCGAGCGCCTTCTTCAGCCGCTCCGTCGGGATGCCGTGATCCTCCAGCAGAAAACTCGCCGTCTGCCCCAGGGCGTGCACGCCCGCGTCCGTGCGGCTGCAGCCGTCGATCCTGATGTCCCGGCCCAGCACCCGCGCCAGCGCTTCTTCGATCTCTCCGCAAACCGTGCGGCGGCCCGGCTGACGCTGCCAGCCGTGAAAATTCGTGCCGTCATATGCGATTTTCAGAAAGATGTTGCGCGTGCCCATACATAGTTATTTTACCATAAAGACAGGTGCAAAGAAAGACCGGTCGCTGGGGACCGGTCTTTGTAGCTTGCTTTATGCTATTTCTTGTAGGAGCTCTTCAGGCCGACGGTCTGGTTGAACACGGGCTCGCCTTCCTTGGAAAGCACGGTGTCCGTGATGTAGTAACCGTTGCGGAAGAACTGGAAGCGCTCGCCCGCCTTAGCCTCCTTCAGGGACGGCTCGCCCTTAGCGGCCTTGTCCTGACGGCTGCCGGGGTCAAAGTTGAAGAAGTTCGGCTTCTCCGGATCGGGCAGCGCCAGATAGGTGTAGTTGCGGACGGGGATGTCCACGGCCGTTGCGGCGTCCACCCAGTGGATGGTGCCCTTCACCTTGCGGGAATCGGCGCCCGGCGTGCCGGACTTCGTGTCCGGATCGTACGTGCAGTGAATCTCGAGCACGTTGCCCGCCTCGTCCTTCACGACGTCGGTGCAGGTGACGAAGTACGCGCCCTTCAGACGGACTTCGTTGCCCGGGAACATGCGGAAGTACTTCTTCGCGGGCACTTCCATGAAGTCGTCGCGCTCGATCCACAGCTCTCTGGAGAAGGAAACCTCGCGGGTGCCCTTTTCGGGGTCGGAAGCGTTCTCCAGCGTGCACATCTCGGACTTACCCTCGGGATAGTTGTCGATGATGACCTTCAGCGGGTCAAGCACGACCATGCGGTTTTCGACCTTGTTCTTCAGGTCTTCGCGGACGAAGTACTCGAGCTGGTCGTAGTCGACCTTGTTCTCGGCCTTGGCGACGCCCACGGATTCGCAGAACGCGCGCAGCGCCTCGGGCGTGTAGCCTCTTCTGCGCATGCCGGCGATGGTGCAGAGTCTGGGATCGTCCCAGCTTTCGATGGTGCCTTCGTTGACGAGCCGCTTGATGTTGCGCTTGCTCATGATCGTGTTCGTAAGGCCGAGCTTTGCGAATTCGATCTGCTGGGGCGGTTCGGGCCATTCGAGCTTTTCGAGCACCCAGTTGTACAGGGGGCGGTGATCCTCGAATTCCAGCGTGCCGATGGAGTGCGTAATGCCCTCGATCGCATCCTCAATGGGGTGCGCGTAGTCGTACATGGGATAGACGCACCACTTGTCGCCGGTGTTGTGGTGAGAAGCATGCAGCACGCGGTAGATGACGGGGTCTCTCATGTTGATGTTGGGGGAGGCCATGTCGATCTTGGCGCGCAGGCAGACTTCGCCGTCGGCATACTTGCCGTCTCTCATGTCGTGGAAGATCTGCAGGGACTCTTCCCAGGGGCGGTCTCTGTACGGGCTGTTCGTGCCCGGCTGGGTGAGCGTGCCTCTGGTTGCCTTGATCTCGTCCGCGGTCTCGGCGCTAATGAAAGCGTTGCCGTCGCGGATGAGCTTCTCGGCGCATTCGTACATCTTATCGAAATAGTCGGAAGCAAAGAGGAGGTTGTCCCATTGGAAGCCCAGCCACTGCACGTCCTTTTCGATGTTGCCCACGAACTCCTCGTCTTCCGTGATGGGGTTCGTGTCGTCGTAACGCAGATTGAACGTGCCGCCGTATTTGAGCGCCGTGCCGGCATTCAGGCAGACAGACTTGCAGTGTCCGATATGCAGGTATCCGTTGGGCTCTGGCGGGAATCTGGTGCGAATTTCTCTGTGGTACTTCTCGTTCTTGATATCTTCGTCGATGATATCGTGAATGAAGTTGCCGGCCATCGTCGTACCGTAATTGGTACCGTCAGCCTTCTTAATAAGATCCTCAGCCATTTGTTCCTCCTTGAAAAGCGAGTATATGAATACAAAGATAATTATAACACGCTTTCCGCGCAAGTGGCAAAGAAATTTCGCCTGACCCTCACATGAGACA
>JAIKZT010000103.1 GCA_024682015.1 Clostridia bacterium | reverse complement strand
GGTGACGCGCGGCAGGATTATCTGGCTTTGCCGTCCATGCTGGCGGACCAGCTCGCCGTCCTGACGGACGAGATATTCGAGGGGAAAAATCCCGCCGATCTGTCGCCTCGGAAGCGGATCGCCGCCGTGGTGCGTTTCTTCTCGGACAACTTCAAGTATTCCCTGCGGCGCGACGACTACGTCCCGTCCCGCGGCGAATACTACAGCCCGCTGATGCGGTTCCTGTTCTACCGCCGGACGGGCCATTGCGAGCTTTTCGCGACCTCGGCGGCCCTGCTTCTTCGCCTGTACGGAGTCCCGTCCCGCTACGTCGCCGGGATCGTGTGCAGCCGCTACAATCCGGCGGGGTACTACTACGCGACCAATTTCGACGTGCACGCGTGGACCGAAGCCTGGCTCGACGACGAACAGCAATGGATTCTGGTGGAGGCGACGCCGCCGGGCGAGGAGATCGAGGAGCTGCTGGCGCCCGACGATTCCTGGTTCCGCGGCCTTCGCGATCGCATCGCGTTCCAGTTCGACAACATGGCCTACTGGTTCCGCCGCGGACACCTGGCGCAGGCAATCATTCTGTCCTGGGACACGGCCTACGGCTGGACGCTCGATCACGTCAAGACGCATCCCGTCCAGTCCGTTATCGAGCTCCTCGTGCCGCTCTCCCTCGTCGTTTCGCTGGTCCTGTACCTGCGGAACCGCCGCCGCGGACGCTACTCTATGACGCGGCAGATGCGTCGCCCCTCCGCCATGATGCGTTCGCTTCAGCTGACCGTCTGGCGGAAGACCGGAATCCAGCGGGAGCCGTGGCAGACCTACGGCGCCTGGGCGAAGGAAGTCGGCGCCCCCGCCCTGATCGAATGCGCTGCGCTGTACGAGCGCATCCGCTACGCCGCACGCGCACCGCTTCCCGAAGATGTTGCGGCGTTCGAACATGCCGTCCGCGCGCTCAGAAGGCATCTGCCGCCCAAAAAGGACACCTGAGGGAGACAAAGTCTCCACAGCGGCAGCGCCTTGCTTTGCAACGGCACACACCGAGTATGTCGAGCAGCGCGCGGCTTACGCTCGCGCACACACCGGGTATGTCGAGCAGCGCTTTGCTTCGTTACGGCACACCTGTCCAGGCGCAGCCGGGCACTGTATCCGCGCCGCCTGCGGTGTGCGCGAGCGGATTCACGCAATACTTCAGTGGAGGACTGTTTTTCCCGCGCAAAAAAAGGACGCCCGGATGAACCGGACGTCCCGAGGGAGACAATGTCTCCGCTGTAATAGCGCCCTGCTTCGCAACGGCATGCGTGCGTGAGCGAAGCCGCGCACGAAATCAGCAGCGCTTGCGGTGTTATTTCGCCGCGGGCGCTTCTTCTGCTGCGGGGGCTTCTTCCTTCGCGGGAGCGAAGTCGTTGATCTTGATGACTTCGTCAAGCTTCTTGTTGAGATTGATCTGGGCCTGTTCGGCGGCAAGGCCCTCGGCGATCTCGTCCTTGACCTTTTCGAGCGGGATGACTTCTTCCGGATTCCGTTCGATCAGCTTGATGATGTGATAGCCGAAACGCGTCTTGACGGGCTTCGTGATCTGGCCTTCCTTCTCGATGGTGAACGCCGCGTCGGTGAATTCCTGGACCATGGCGCCGCTGCCGTCGAGCATCATGCCGTCCTTGCCGAAGGCGGGCAGCTTGCCGTTGTCGCGCTTGCCGGAGGGGCAGTCGCTCTTTTCCTGGGCGAGCTTGTCGAACTGGGAAGGATCCTTGAGGATTTCTTCGTAGATGGCGTCGATCTTGACCTTGGCGTCCGCGTCGGCTTTGTCGGCATCTTCTTCCTCTTCGTCAGGCTGGATGAGGATGTGCGCGACGGTCACGCCGGCGGGCTTCGTGACATCTTCGATGTGTTCCTCGTAGAACTTCTTCACGTCGTCATCGGAGATATCCTTCTTCGCCTTGTCGAGGAATTCGGTGTGGACGTATTTGGATATGGCGGCAGCCTTCTGGATTTCGGTATTCTGGGAAGTCTCCTTCATGTGCTCTTCGAGCGTCAGGCCGCGCGCCTTCAGCGCTTCTTCGATTTCCTTCTTTTCATCATCCGGGAGCCCATCGAATTCCTCCTTCATTTCCTTGAGGATAAATTCGGGGGAGGGTTTGAATCCGGCCTTTTCGGCCAGCTTCAGCATAACCTTTGGCTCAGCCATTCTGGAAATCTGCTTTTTCATCGCCTGGCGGAGGCGCTCATCGCCGATGTCCTTCAGGATCACGGCCGGGATTTCCTGGGAAACGATCTCGTCGATGACTTCCTTGCGGGGCATGGGCTCGCCGTCGATGGTGGCGACGGGATCGGGGAGGAATGAGAGGATCTCAAGGACTTCCGCCTCGGTGGCGGGCTTCATGTCCATCGTCTCATAGTCGTCTTCGGCGGACTTGGCGTCGGACTGGGCGGGCTGGGCGGTCGTCTGGGCGGTCGTCTCCGTGGTCTGGGCGGGTTCTTCCGTCTTCTTGTCTCCGCAGGCGCTGAGGGCCGCGACGGCGATGCCGGCGGCGAAAACGAGCGCGAGGGCTTTTCCGGTGAGTTTCATGGCGTTCATGTTCACTCCTGTTTCTTGTTATCGTTTGTTATGTATGATTGTTTGATGAGCCGGGTTCTGCTGCCGGGGCCGCCGGACGGGGCGCCCCGCGGTCCTTGTTTCGCAAAAACGGATATATACCATTAGCACCGATTCCCGCATTTTCAACCCGGAAACACGACTTTTTTCGGGAAAGTTCGGGTCCCGGCAGGTTTGCGGGCGCGAAAACTACCTGTTATTTCTCCGCGGCGCCGGCTTTTTCGGGTTTCCAGTATTTGACGGTTTCGCGGATGGCCTCGACCTCCTTGTCGAGCTCCAAAGCCTTTTCGGGGGCCTTCGATTTCACGAGTTCGTCCAGGACC
>JAIKZT010000090.1 GCA_024682015.1 Clostridia bacterium | reverse complement strand
CCGGTTCAGGCGCAGCGTCCCGAAGATCTGTGCAGGATCCCTTTCAGATCCCGGCTTTTAATTCTTCACCTTTTCTATGTTGACAGATGTTATGTCTTTGTAATGATCCCACCAGGGAGCCGTACTGTAAAAAGTAGCCGGGGATGTGCTGGTATCGACGATGCGCTTATAGTCGGGCATGGCGCCCGTTCCGCAGACGGTCAGCACGCCTTCGCTGTCCAGCGTCCAGCGCAGCGTCGCGGTAAGGTCGCCCTCCTGCACGATGTCCGCTCCGAAGACGGGCGCGGCGAGCAGTGCGGCCAGAAACAGGGATGAGACAAACAAGAGGAATTTTTTCATGGTACACCTTGCGTGTTGGGATGGGGTCAGATTTTTGTTCAGCGTTTAACCTGCGGTCTACAGCAGCTGCTGTTCGTTGATCGTCAGTTTAAACTGGAGGCCCAAGCTTTCCGCGGCCTTGCGGCAGAGGAGCATCCGTTCCATGAAGATCTCGAAATAGTCCATGATGGGACTGTAAAGGGTATCTACCGTCAGTTTCAGCCGTATGTGGGTATGAGCCTCGTTGATCGTCAGTTCGGACTTCGTGACGGAATAATTGACGCGGTCGTGGATGTCGAACGAAGCGATGTCCTGATTGCGCACGCGATTGCGGCGCACGTCGCTTTTATCGGCCAGGATCAGCGCGGCGGCAAGAGGGCTTACGGGAACGCCCGTTCCCTCGTCGTGATTGCCGATGGCCGGGACGATCATGCCGATATCGTCCGGCGAGAACTTCAGATGGTCCAGGATGCGGAACGCCATGATCGCGCCGGATTGGCTGTGATCCACGCGGTTCACCATGTTGCCGATGTCGTGCAGATGCGCCGCGATCTTCGCCAGTTCCACCGTCCGCTCCGGATATCCGAGCGTTTCGAGAATGTAACCAGCCCTTTCCGCCACCACCGTTACATGAGCGAAGCTGTGCTCCGTGTATCCGAGCGCGGCCAGCGTCTGATCCGCATAATGAATGTACGTGTTTGCCAGCTCGTTGTTCTTGATGTCCTGATACGTCATGGCGGGTCCTCCCTCACCTTCATCTGATTTCTGTTTTATCATTATAACATGGCAGTTCTTGCTGTTTACGCAAACAATATGCCGATGCTCTGCGCTTTGGAAGCGCCTTACAGATACCTCCCCGTAATGCTTTCTGTGCACGAAGCGATCTCCTCGGGTGTGCCGCAGGCCACGATGCGGCCGCCCGCTTCGCCGCCGCCCGGTCCCATGTCCACCACGTAGTCCGCACTGCGGATGACGTCCAGATCGTGCTCGATGACCACGACCGTCGCCCCACTTCCGATCAGCCCCTGGAAGACGCCGAGTAGAGAGCGCACGTCCAGCGGGTGGAGGCCTATGGTAGGCTCATCGAATACGAAGACCGTATCCTCCTGGCGCCTGCCCATTTCCGAAGCGAGTTTGAGCCGCTGCGCTTCGCCGCCCGAAAGGCTCGGCGTATCCTCGCCAAGCGTGAGGTAGCCCAGCCCCAGGTCCACGAGAGTCTGCAGGCGCGGCGCGACCGTCTTCAGGTCCGCGCAGGCCGCCAGCGCGCTGCGGATGTCCATGGCCATAAGCTCGGGCAGGGACCGGCTTTCCCCGTCCTTTCCGCGCCGCCTGATCCCGCCGCAGGCCTTTGCGTAGCGGCTTCCCCGGCAGTCCGGACAGGGAATGTCCACGTCCGGAAGGAACTGCACGTCGAGGCTGATGCTCCCGGTCCCGTCGCAGGTTGGACAGCGCAGCGAACCCGTATTGTACGAAAAATCGCCGGCCTTCCAGCCGCCCGCCTTCGCGTCCGGCGTGCGCGCGTAGACCTTGCGCAGTTCGTCGTGTACGCCCGCGTAGGTCGCGACCGTGGAGCGGATGTTGATGCCGATGGGCGTCGCGTCGATCAGTTTGACGTGGGCGATGCCTTCCGCTTCGACGCTCCCGACGTGGTCCGGCAGCCTGACCCCCGCCAGCTTTGCCTGCAGCGCAGGCACGAGGCTCTCCAGCACCAGCGTCGTCTTGCCGGAGCCGGAAACGCCCGTTACGACTGTAAGGCAACCCTTGGGAATGCGCACGTCCAGCGGTTTTACCGTATGGATGGCGCCTGTGGACAGGCGGATCTCGCCGGCATCGAACAGATGCTCCGGCGCCGTCTGCGGCCTTGCATCTTCCATGCCTTTTCCCGCCAGGAAAGGACCGATCTGAGAGGCCTCGTTTTCCGCGACCGCTTCCACCGTTCCCTCCGCGATGACCCGGCCGCCTTCCGCGCCGGAACCCGGCCCCAGTTCCACGATCCAGTCGGATTCCCCGAGGATCTGCACGTCATGATCCACCAGAGCGACGGAATTGCCGTCCGCGGCCAGATCGCGCACGACGCCGTTCAGACCTTCGATGTTGGAGGGATGCAGGCCGATGGACGGCTCATCCAGCACGTACAACACGCCCGTCGTGCGATTGCGCACCGCGCGGGCCAGCTGCATGCGCTGCCGTTCTCCCGTGGAAAGCGTGGAGGAAGCCCGGTCGAGCGTGAGGTACCCGAGGCCCAGGTCCATCAGGCGCTTCGCGCTGTCCAGAAACGATTCGCAGATGGCCTGCGCCATGGACCGCATGGGTTCGGGCAGCGAGGCGGGAACGCCCTGCACCCACTCGATGGATTCCGAGAGGGTCATCCGGCAGGCATCCGCCAGGGAAATGCCGCATAGCCTGGGCGCCCTGGCCGCTTCGGACAGCCTCGTGCCCCCGCAGTCCGGGCAGACGTCCTCGCGCAGGAACTTTTCGACGCGTTTCATGCCCTTTTCGTCCTTGACCTTCGCCAGCGCGTTCGTGACCGTGTAAGTCGCGTTGAAATACGTGAAATCCATCTCCCCGGCCGACCCGTTCGTCCGGTTCTGATAGATCATGTGATGCTTGACGGGCGGTCCGTGG
>JAIKZT010000069.1 GCA_024682015.1 Clostridia bacterium | reverse complement strand
TCGTGGACATCGAAGGCGTCTTCATAGGACAGGATGTTGGTGTCCTCGCCCACGGAAACGTCGAGCTCAAGGTACTTTGCGAACCGGTACAGCATCGTGACGAGCGTTTCGCGCGTCAGCGTATCGTTCGGCGCGAAGCCGTTTCCGACGCCGTAAGTGATGCCCGCGTCCACTGCCCAGCGGACGGCATTCGTAAACCAGGCGCCCTCCGGCACATCGTCAAAGGCTCCGTCGCCGTTGATCACGGCGGCGCCGTCCACGCTCTGATATACGCGGCTGAGCATGGTCACCGCCATGGCGCGGGTCGTCGTGCCCTTGGGATCGAAGTGCGTTGCGTCGACGCCGTAGGTGATGCCGCGGAGACTGGCGTCCGCCACCGCGGATGCGAACCAGTCGCCTTCGCCGACGTCTTCATATGCCTTGTTGCTGACGCTGACTTTTATGATCTGTCCCGCAAATGCGTCCGCCGCATAGAGTGCTCCGTCCGCAAGTACCATGCCGCGCGGCTGCATCGGGGTAGCCGTCGTATCGGAGATGCGGAACAGCGTGTACACTCTGCCGTCCTTTATCATACGGATGGCGCTGTTGAGCGTATCGGAAACGTAGATGGTGCCGTCCTCCGTTACGAGCAGCCCCTGCGGATGGTCGAACCGGGCCGCGGCGACCGGTCCGTCAGCGTAACCGCCGTAATACACGCCCGTATCCTCGGCCGCAGTGAACACGCCCGCCACGTTCTGTACCGAACCGGAGCTGATCTTGACGATGCGGCTCTTGCCGGTCTCGGCGACGTACAGCGCGCCGTTCTGCCAGCACAGTCCCGTGGGCTCGGAGAGGTCGGTCGCGAACGTCGTGACGTTTCCCTTCGTATCGATCTTGCGGATCTGGCCGTTGTTCGTGTCCGCAACGTAGAGATTCCCCTTGTCGTCTGCCGCAAGCCCGGTCGGGCGGTTGAAGGAAGCCCTCTGCGAGGAACCGTTGGCGCTGCCCGCCTTCCCGGTGCCCGCGAGCGTGTAGACCCGCTCGCTGTCCACGTAGCGCACGACGTTCGCCCCCGCGTCCGTCACGGCGTAGCCGTCCAGATACGGGGCCACGGCCCAGGGCTCGACGAAATAGGCGCTTGAAAGAGTGCCGTCATGATACACGCCCTGCGGTTCGCCCGAGAGATCCGGTACGGGGATGACGCCGGCATACCGGGTCACTGTTTCGCCCTCCGCCGTCCACAGGACCTTGTTGTACACGTCCGTAACGAGGAACCGTCCGTCCTCCATGAGCAGGATGCCTGAGAGTCTGCCTCCGCTGAAATCGTCCGCGGTGAGCACGGCGGAGGCCGGAATGGCCAGCGCCGCCAGCAGCGCGACTGCGAGCAATACGGAAATAAGTCTGCGTTTCATGATGTATTCTTCCTTTCTCAGTACTTCAGGGAATCCAGCGTAAGAATCTCGAACCCCTCCGCTTTGCCTTTGAGTTTTATTGAACCGCCCAGAGATGTAGTCTGTGCGCGATCTCCAAGAACGTCCGCTACGGCGCGCGAGATGTAGATCGTTCCCGCCGGCGCGTTTGCTTCAAGACGGGACGAGGTGTTTACGGTGTCTCCTATCGCCGTATAGTCCATGCGCTTCGGAGCGCCTATGTTTCCGACGACCGCGGGTCCCACGTTGACGCCGACGCCGAATGAGACCGTACGCCCGTATTTTTCGAGCAGCTCTTCGCCGAGCGCTTTTGAGTATTTGACCATGTCCATGGCCGCGCAGCACGCGAGGAACACGTAATCGTCCTGCGGCACAGGCGCGTTCCAGAACGCCATGGTGCAGTCACCGACGAATTTGTCGAGGGTACCGTGGTAGCGCATGATGCATTCCGTGGTAAGCGTCAGATACTTGTTTATGATCTCGACGACCGTGGGCGGGTCAAGGTTTTCCGACATCGTCGTGAAGCCGCGAATATCCACGAACAGGACCGCGATATCGTACATCTTTCCACCGAGCCCAAGGTTGTCTATGCCTTGATCAAGCAGCTGCTTCATGACGCCGGGGTCTATGTAGCGGCCGAATGTGCTTGTAACGCGGCGCTTTTCCCTGGCCGCCCGAATGTAGTTTGCCGCCACGGAAGCGATGAACAAAACCGTCGCCGCGATCGGCACCCACAGCACGTGGAGCACGACGCCTCTCCGGTACAGGATCAGGCAGGCTGCAAGCCATACGGCGCACAATCCGAGCCATATCGGGATCGCGTGGAGCAGTTTTCGGTCCCAGAAGAACCAAAGCAGCGCGGCGCTCAGGACAAACAGGAGAACGAGCTGCAGGCGATCCGGGGCCTCTTTCGGGAAGAAGCCGCGCCTGAAGGCGTCGATCGCGTTGGCCTGGATCTCCACGCCGTACATGTGCTCCGCGTGGGTGATCGAGGTGCTGTATTCGTCCTGCATTCCCGGGGCGTAGGGGCCGATGAGCACGATCTTGCCCGCGAAAGCCGCAGTATCCACCGCACCCGTTATGAGGTCGAGCACGGAATCGCTTTCGTAGTAGCCGCCGGGCTCGGCGGTAAAGGGCAGGTAGAAGAAGCCGTGCGCGGCGGTCTCCGGCGCGGGCTTTGCCTCCTCGCCGGCATACTCGCAGTAGCGCTCGTATATTGTGCGCGCGAAGGACTGCATCCGCCCGTCCGGCGCTTCAACATAGAGCATTGCGTGGCGGATGATCCCGTCGTCATCGGCCATGGCGTTTATGTGGCCGTGGTCCGTTACGTCGTAAAGGTCGCCGAAGGGCTCGTCCCAGCCGACCACGGCCCAGGTGTCCATGTAGAAGTTCTCACCGCTCTCCACAAGAGAGTCGCCGAAGCCGGCGGCGCAGGCTGTTACCACGTTTTCGCCCTCGGCGCACACCTCGGCCAAGTAATCGTCCGCTTCCGGATCGGCGCTCGGGCCGACGAACAGCACGTCCACGCCGATCACGGCGGGCGCGTTTTCGGGGTCGGAATTGAGGTACTCGATAGCCTCGGCAAGGATGGAGCGGTTCCACGGCATGGGGCCGAACTCATCGGTTGCCCGCTGGTCCATGCCGATAACCACTATCTCGCCGTCTGTAGAACTGGCGCGCTGGTAGAGCGCATCGGAGGCGGTATTATCCAGCGTATAGAGCGCCCCGAACCCGGCCGCGGCGGTTATGGCCGCCGCGGCCAGCAGGCAAACGCCGATCTTGCTGAGCAGTTGTTTCAGCGAGTGTTTCATAAGCTGTTATGCGATGGGAATGCTGCCGTCCGTGCAGACGATCGTCTTTCCGGTGAGGCCCGCAGACGCGGTAGTCGGAAAACTCCAACTGCTGTTGATCGCGTTCCACTCGGCTGTCGTTCCGGCAAAATCAATTGTCGTTAAGCTCAATGTGTCTGTAAAGGAACTCGAAGCGATATTGGTAAGAGATTCCGGCAGGCTGCAGGAACTGAGGTCCTCGAAGC
>JAIKZT010000065.1 GCA_024682015.1 Clostridia bacterium | reverse complement strand
GGAGCGGCAGATCATGTTCATCCGGGATCTGAGCGCCACCATCCTGTGCTGCACTCCTTCCTATGCGGCTTACCTGGGCGAGACCATGAAGGAAATGGGCCTCTCACCGGAGGAGATCCCCCTGAAGGCGGGCATCTTCGGGGCGGAAGCCTGGTCCGAGGAGATGCGCCAGGAGATCCAGAAGACCATGGGCATCAAGGCGTACGACATCTACGGCCTCACGGAGCTGTCGGGTCCGGGCGTGGCGTTCGAATGTTCGGCGCAGACCGGCATGCACATCAACGAGGACCACTTCATCGCGGAGGTCATCGATCCGGATACGGGCGAGCTCCTGCCGGACGGCACATACGGCGAACTGGTGTTCACGGCCATCACGAAGCAGGCGTTCCCGCTGCTGCGCTACCGCACGAGGGACATCGTCAAGCTGACCCACGAGCCCTGCCCCTGCGGCAGAACGCACGTGAAGATGAGCAAGCCCAGAGGGCGCTCCGACGACATGCTCATCATCCGCGGGGTCAACGTGTTCCCGAGCCAAATCGAGACCGTTCTGCTCAACAAGGGTTACCCGGCGAACTACCAGATCGTCGTGGACCGCGTGAACAATACCGATACGCTCGACGTCCAGGTCGAGATGACCCCCGAGATGTTCACGGACAACATGGGCGAGATCGCCACGCGCCAGAAGGACATCGTGGACGGCTTGAAGTCCATGCTCGGCCTGAAGGCCAAGGTGTCGCTCGTGGCGCCGAAATCCATCGTGCGCAGCGAAGGCAAG
Source organism: Clostridia bacterium (assembly GCA_024682015.1). Classification (GTDB taxonomy): domain Bacteria; phylum Bacillota; class Clostridia; order Peptostreptococcales; family Anaerovoracaceae; genus RUG11894. The sequence continues at coordinate 6,727 of JAIKZT010000065.1, read as the reverse complement.
GCTGTGCGGGTCATCGACAAGAGAAAGATCTAAGGAGGAAGTGCCATGAGTGTAAAGCAGATCTCTGTATTTCTTGAAAACCGCCCCGGCGCCCTCTGCGAGATGACGAAGGTGCTGGCGGACGAGGCGATCGACATGCGCGCGTTCTCCCTGGCGGAGACCAGCGAGTTCGGCATCGCCCGCATCATCGTGAAGGACGTGTACAAGGCCATTACGGTGCTGAAGGATGCGGACTACATTACGAGCGTGTCCGAAGCCGTCGCCGTCGCGATTCCCGACGTGCCCGGCGGCCTCCACTCGGTGATCCAGTCCATCGCCGACGCAGGCATCAACCTCGACTACATCTACTGCTTCCTGGGCGGCCAGACGGGTAAGGCTTATCTGGTCTGCAAAGTGCCCGACGTAGCCGGCGCGGAAGCCGCGCTGTCCGCGAAAGGCGCCTACCTCGTGGAGCAGGATGAGCTGGCAGAACTGTAGAGTCAGGGGACGTTTCCGCTGACTCAGCCAGGCCAGGATGCGTTGTTGCTGATCGGCAACGGCAAAACAGGACGATAGCGGTAGCGAAAATCCGTTACCGGTTCTGCAAAAAACGACGAATGGGTACGAGACGATGAGCGTTTCGTACCCATTTTATTCTATTTTGAGCTTTCGGCAACGGGCTCGCATTACCGAAGCGGCAATCATTCAGTAGCAGGAACAGTTCCCCGATACCCTGAGTCAGCGGAAACGTCCCCTGACTCAGAATCTCATTATCCTCTGTAGGTCGCCTCTTCGGCCTCGCCGAGCGCCTCGCTCTGGGGCACGAGGACCTTCTTGTCGTAGCAGGAGAACGCGTCCTCGACGAGTTTCGCGTCCGGAGCCTTGGTAGCCAGGCTCACGAGGGGCACGATCAGAAGGCCGGCCAGCATGCAGAACGCGCCTGCGTTGATCGGCGACTGCAGCAGCCTGGGGAAACTGGCGCGCACGAAGATGTTTGCGATCATCACGACGGAGGAGAACGCGAAGCTCACCCAGCAGGCCGCCTTCGTCGTACGCTTCCAGTACAGGCCATAGAGGAACGGCGCCAGGAACGCGCCGGCGAGAGCGCCCCAGGACACGCCCATCAGCTGGGCGATGAACGTCACGCTCGACTTGTACTGGATGATGGCCAGCACGACGGAGATCGCGATGAACACGACGATCAGCGCCCGCATGATGACGAGCTGCTTCTTCTCGTCCATGTCCTTCACGACGCGGCCTTTCAGCAGATCGAGCGTAAGGGTCGAACTGGACGTGAGCACGAGGCTCGACAGCGTGGACATGGAGGCGGACAGCACGAGGATGACCACGACCGCGATCAGGATGTCGGGCAGACCCGAGAGCATCGTCGGGACCACGGAATCGTAACCGTTCGCGGCGATGTCGATCTTATCGGAGAACAGCCGGCCGAAGCCGCCGAGGAAGTAGCAGCCGCCTGCCACGATAAAGGCGAAGATGGTCGAGATGATCATGCCCTTGTTGATGGCGCCTTCGCTCTTGATGGCATAGAACTTCTGCACCATCTGCGGCAGGCCCCAGGTGCCCAGCGAGGTCAGGATGACGACGCCCAGCAGGTTCAGCGGGTCCGGTCCGAAAAACGAATTGAAGATGCCCGGCGCGCCGGAAACGCTCGCGTCGCTGATCTGCGAAAGCCCTTCGAGAGCGGCGAGAAATCCGCCCTGGCTCTTCAGCACGGCCGCGATGACCGCGCAGATGCCGAAGATCATGATGATGCCCTGGATGAAGTCGTTGACGGCCGTCGCCATGTAGCCGCCCGCGATGACGTAGATACCCGTCAGGATGGCCATGACCACGACGCAGACCGCGTAATCGATGTTGAACGCCATGCCGAACAGCCGGGACAGGCCGTTGTAGAGGCTCGCGGTGTAGGGGATCAGGAAGATGAAGATGATGACGGAAGCCGCCGTCTTCAGCGCGGGGCTGGCGAAGCGAGCGGCGAAGAACTGCGGCATGGTGGCGCTTTCCAGGTGCTGCGTCATGATGCGCGTGCGCCGGCCGAGGATGGCCCAGGCCATGAGCGAACCGATGAGCGCGTTGCCGATGCCCACCCAGGTGGAAGCGATGCCGTATTTCCAGCCGAACTGCCCCGCGTAGCCGACGAAGATGACCGCGGAAAAGTAAGAGGTACCGTACGCGAATGCGGTAAGCCAGGGGCCGACGGAGCGGCCGCCGAGCACGAATCCGTTGACGTCGGTCGCGTTGCGCCTGCAGTACAGACCGATGCCGATCATGATGGCGAAGAATACGATGAGCAGTCCAGCTTTGATAATCATGGGTTTTGGTGTCCTTTCCTGTGGATGTTCTCGGCGTCTGAGCCCTGCGCGGGGTGACCCGCCAGGTAGACGCCTGTTTACTTTTACGCGTTAAATCGTAACGCATTAAAGTGTAAATGTCAACAGGATATTTGGAATATTTTTGTATACAATTCAGCAGGCTCAGCGGCCCCGCATCGCCCGTTCATAGACCTCCTCCAGCTCGTGGATGATGCAGTCCTGGCCGTATGCCGCGCGCACGGACGAGGCGATCTCCTGCCGCCAGGCCGCAAGGCCGGAGGGTCCGAGCGACTCCTCCTTTCGCAGCACGCCGAGGATGGCGTTTGCCAGGCCCTCCGCATCCTCCACCGCCGTCAGCGCGCCGTTCGAGGCGTTTACGATGCCGGGAAGGCCGCCCACATCCGAAGCGACGACCGGAAGGCCGCAGGCTATGGCTTCCACGGCTACGAGTCCAAACCCTTCGCTGCGGGAGGGAACCACCGACATGTCTGCCGCGTTATAGAGCCTGCATAGCGCCGGCTGCAGCACGTTGCCCAGGAAGCGCGCGGTACGAAGGCCAAGGCGGGCAGCCTGCGCCTCGAGCGCGGCGCGTTCGTCTCCGTCGCCCACGATGAGGGTGACGCTGGGCGGGTCAGCCAGTTCGTACCGGGATACCGCCTCCAGCAGCACGTCCACGCCCTTTACGCGCGCGAGTTTGCCCGCAAACAGCACGATGCGCTTTCCCTCGTAAAACGGCGGTTCCACGCCGTAGGGGGACAGCACTTCCTCGCGGGTCAGGCTCGCCGTAAAGAATACCGACGGGTCGTAGCCGTTGCGCATGCGCACGATCTTGCCGGAGAAGTCCGGGAAGCGCTCCTCTATCAGCGCCGCGTTGTCCTCGGAAATCGCGATGACCGCCTCGCAGGACGCCATCGCCCGCGATGCGAAGCAGCGCAGGTAAGGCCAGTTGTCGTAGCCGATCAGGTCCGTTCCGTGAGCCGTCAGCACGAGGGGCACGCCCAGCCCCGCCGCCAGGGACGAAAGGATCCATACGTGCTGGCCGTGGATCACGTCCGGGCGGAAGCGCTCGACCTCTTCACGGATGGCCGCCGAAAACGCCCCTATATACTGTTCCATCTCCCCCGGGCTAAGGTCCGCAAACGTGACGGTGCTTCGGGGATGCGACGTAAAGCACGGAAAATTGAACGGAAGCGCATTCTGCGGAGGCACGGCCGGGATCCCATTCTGCGGCGTAAACCACACCGGATGCAGGCGCACGCCGGGCACCTCCTGATAGTCCGTCGTGTTCTCCGGCAGCACGACGGCCACCTCGTGACCCTTCGCAGCCAGCTGCACGGCCAGATTCTTCGTATAGGTGCCGCTGCCCGAGCCGGCCAGCGGGAAGTGGTTGATCATCAGGATCTTCATGGGGTGCCTCCTTGCGCGTTTTCTTTCATTATATCGCATCCGATGCAGGTGCCAAAGAGTTTCGATAATTTTCTAAATAGGTCTTGACAGGTGCCGCTGGCGGGGCTATAAAAGTAATTAGAAGAAATTCTAATTAGGAAGCGAGGAAGCCATGGGGTTCAGCGACACGATGAAAGCGCTCAGCGACCCGGCCAGGCGCGAGATCCTGAACATGCTGAAAGGCGGTTCGATGACGGCAGGCGATATCGCCGCCCGATTCGACATGACGGCAGCGACGGTCTCCTATCACCTGGCTCAGCTCAAGAAAGCGGGTCTCGTTACGGAAAAGCGCGAGAAAAATTACATCTATTACAGCCTCAACGCCTCCGTGTTGGAGGAGGTCCTGCTGTGGATCCAGACGCTGAAAGGAGATGCGGCTCATGAAGAATAAAAAGATCGAGATCGTCCTGACGACCCTCGTCTGCCTCCTGCCGATCCTGGCAGGGCTCATCCTCTACGATAAGCTCCCGGAGCAGATCGCCACGCACTTCGGCATGAACGGCGAACCGGACGGCTGGTCGAGCAAGACGTTTACCGTGTTCGCCCTGCCCGCCTTCATGGCCGGCATCAACCTGCTCGCACATTTCGCGCTGCGCACGGACCCCAAGAGGCAGAACATGAACCCCGTCCTGCGTTCCATCGCCCTTTGGACCGTTCCCGTGATAGCCGTACTGATGTCCGCGTTCATTCTTGCCGGAGCTCTGGGGTATTCGTCCCGCATCGAGCTGATTCTACCGGTCCTCATGGGGCTGCTCTTCATCATCATCGGCAACTACCTGCCCAAGACCAAGCAGAGCTATACCATGGGCATACGCCTGCCCTGGACCCTGGCCAGCGAGGAAAACTGGAACCGCACGCACCGCCTGGCAGGCTTTCTGTGGGTGGCCGGCGGCATCCTCATGATCCTGCTGACCCTGCTGAAGCTCTGGAACCCCCTGTTCCTGATCGTGCTCATCACCCTCATGGTGGTCGCGCCGGCGATCTATTCGTATTTGCTCTATAAAAAGGGAATCTGAAAAGGCTTTTCACAGCCTATTGAAGTCCCTCTGAACCGTATGGTTCCCCTCCCGCCGCGCCTTCCGAGGCAGCTGAAGGGCCGAACCATGGAAAGGATCTGCCTATGTATAGCGAAAAGATACAAGTCGCCGCGGCCCCCGATTATCCGCTGAATGGCCTGCTGACGATCCCGGACGGCAATCGCGGTCCGCTGCCCGCCATCGTCATGGTGCACGGCTCCGGTGCCAGCAACATGGACGAAAAGGTGCTGAAGCTGACCCCGTTCAAAGACCTCGCAGAAGGCCTCGCCAAGCGCGGCATCGCTTCGCTTCGCTACGACAAGCGCACGTTCGCCCACGGACGGAAATGCGCGAGACAGAAGGACATCACGGTCCGGGAGGAGACGATCGACGACGCGCTCGCGGCTCTCGACCTGCTGAAGAGCGACCCGCGCATCGACCCGGAGCGCATCTACATCCTCGGCCACAGCATGGGCGCCATGCTGGCGCCCCGGATCGGAGCGGCATGGGGATGCGCCAGAGGACTCATCATGATGGCCGGGACGCCCTTCCGGCTGGAGGACATCGTCCTGCGGCAGCTGAAGCAGGGGCAGAGCGGCAACCCGCTGATGAGGCTCATCCTGAATGCGCAGTACAAAAAATACGCCCGCCTGTTCGACGGCCTCTATGAGATGAGCGACGAGGAGTCCCTCCGGAAGAAGTTCGCGGGAAACCTTACCCTCTACTATTTCAAAGAGATGGGGCAGAAAACGGCCGTCGATTACCTGCTCGAAAGCGACCTGCCGGCGCTCATCCTGCAGGGAGGCAAGGACTTTCAAGTGTTGGAAAACGAGGACTTCGTAGCCTTCCGCGAGCAGCTGAAGGACAGGCCCGGCATCGAGTACAAGGTCTATCCCGAACTGAACCACTGTTTCGTAAACTCGCTCTACAGCGACATCCTGAAGGCGTCGAAGGAGTATGGTACCGAGCGCCACATCCCCGAGGAAGTCTTCGACGACATCGCCGCCTTCCTCGCGTGACCGCGCCCAGAAAAGGAGAAACGATGCCTGAACCGACCCTCGTGGAAAAACTTTTGGAAGAACCTTGTCTGATCGTGGACATTCTGCCCGAGCAGGTCCCCGCAGAACACGGCAACCGCTACGCAGCCATTGAAGGCTATTTTCTGCGGGCGGAGCGCATACGCCCCCTGCGCCGCCGCTATGCGGAGATCCTGCTGAAACTGAACTGCTACGGTCCCATGGCCGTCTCCTTTGACTACGGGGACAGCTGGGAAAAAGATCCCGACCCCGAACGCTTTGCAGCGCGAATGGAAAACCTGGCGGGCTGGGATGCCCTCCAGGCCGTATTTGAGAGGCAAAACGTCCTGATGACGCTGGATTCCTGCGACACCTACATGACGGTCTACGGGCAGGATGCGCCTCTGCTGGACAGGCTCCGCCGGCTGGCGGAATCGGAAGGCCTGTTCGTCTGGCGCCCGTGACCCGCTCCGCAGAAGGCCTGCCGCATTTACAACGACATCATTGGGCAAGCGATCGCCATGCAAAGAGGCGGCTTCTTCAGGGAAGCCGCCTCTGTTTTTCATTCGCGATGGACGTTCATTCTGTTAGAGCTAATCGTCCTGTCGCTCGATCTCCTCATCGTCCGATTTAGGCGCTTCGTTCTCGTCGATCCAGAAGACTTTGACCGACACCGCTCCGTCCGGAGCTTCGATGGGTCCATCTGCCGGTTCCGTTGCCACAACCAGGCCGAGGAAGCGCCCTTCCGCGTCGTACGACGCGATAAGCGCGGGCGCAGCCGCCGAAACGTCTCCCGTGACCGCCACTTCAAGCGTGTCGGTAAAGGCGTCGATGTACAGCGTCTCGCTGCCGCTTGTCTTCTCCGTGCGCTTCCTGTGGGTCGCCTTCAGGATCTCGGTCTCCGTGTTCTCGTACGTCTTTCCGTCCGGCCCGGTGA
>JAIKZT010000221.1 GCA_024682015.1 Clostridia bacterium | reverse complement strand
TTTGCACGGATGTGGGATCCGACCTGGCGACGTCGCTGAAGTGCGCCGAAACCGCTGAAACATACGATTTCGTATACGCGGCGGCGGGTTGCCATCCTCACGAGGCCAAGGATTTTGACGAGGCTCAGCTGGAGCGCATCGTCTCTCTGATGAGCCGGCCGAAGGTGGTCGCCTGGGGCGAGATCGGTCTGGACTACCATTACGACTTCTCGCCGCGGGACGTGCAGCAGCACTGGTTCGCGGCGCAGCTGTCGGCGGCGAAGGAGGGCGGCTGGCCCATCATCATCCATTCGCGGGAAGCCGAAGAAGACACGATGCGGATCCTGAAGGATGCGGGCGTGTTCGGGCGCAACCGCGTGGTGATCCACTGCTTTTCCGGCAGCGCGGAGCTGGCGCGCCAGTACGTAAAGCTGGGCGCGGACATTTCGCTGGCAGGGCCCGTCACGTTCAAGAACGCCCGCCGGCCCGTGGAAGTCGTGCAGACCGTGCCCTTGGAGCACCTGTTCGTGGAAACGGATTCGCCCTACATGGCGCCCGTGCCCTTCCGCGGCCAGACGAACACGCCCGTGCACGTGGAAGAAGTCGCGAAGAAGTTCGCCGAGATCAAGGGTCTGCCCCTCGAGACCGTCGCCGAGACCACCTTCCGGAACGCCTGCTCCTTCTACGGCATTTGAGTCAGGGGACGTTTCCGCTGACTCAGCTTTTGAGACATGGGGACGGTTCCTTGTCCCATTTTTCTTCGACAGGCGCGGGGAGCGCCTGATCCCCCTTGCCGGTCAGTTTGTATAGCAGTTGGCTGTTCCCTCAAACTAAAAGATGAACGCAGAATTACAGGTCCGAAAGACCATCAAAGACCATAACATGATCGCCCCGGGCGATACCGTGATCCTCGGCCTGTCCGGCGGTCCCGATTCGCTGTGCCTGCTGCACATTCTGAAGGACATGCAGCGTTCGCTGGATTTCACCCTGCAGGCCCTGCACGTGAACCACCTCATGCGCGGCGAGCAAGCCGCGGAGGACGAGCGCTGGCTGGCGGATCACTGCCGGCAGCTGGGCGTTCCCCTGGTGGTGACCATCTGCAACGTTTACGCGAAAGCCGAAAAGGAGGGCATTTCTCCGGAGGAGGCCGGCCGCAAGGCGAGGCACAGCGCGCTAAGGCGGCAGCAGGCGTCCCTGCAGGGTTACTGCAGCATGGGCTGCGGAGGAGGCCGGGCGCTCATCGCGCTGGCGCACAACCGGGACGATCAAGCGGAGACGGTGCTCATGCGCATGCTGCGGGGAACGGGCATCCACGGCCTGGCAGCGATGGAATATGCGCGCGCCGACGGGCTCATCCGGCCGCTGCTTGACACGCCCAGGAGCGAGATCGAGGCGTATTGTGAGGGTCACGGTCTGAAACCGCGCTGGGACTGTACGAACGCGGACACGTACTACACGCGCAACAAGCTGCGGCGCAAGCTGCTGCCGGCGCTGGAAAAGGAGTACAATCCGAGTTTGAAGGAAGGCCTCGCGCGCTTGGCTGCGGCGGCCCGGGAGGATGACGCATTTCTGGAAAGCCTGGCGCAGAAGGAGGCGGAAGGGCATGTGGACAGCTTCCCCGTGAAGCGGCTCGCGGCGCTGGAGGCGCCCATCGCCAAGCGCATCGTGCGGATCCTGTTCGCGCGGCTGGGGCTGGAGGAGGACATCGCGGCGGCGCATCTCGAAAGTCTGCTCGCAGCCGCCAAAGGTCGCCGTACGGGCAAGACGATCGAGTTTCCGCACGGCTACACCGCCCGCGTGACCCACGAGGACATTGAATTCGTAAAACCGTGAGAGTGAGTCAGCGGAAACGTCCCCTGACTCAAGGTCTTGCTTGTACAAAACAAACTTTTGTGATAGTATATTGTGTCTAATTACAAAGCACTGGACCAACCGACAAATTTAGAGACGCAATATGGAGGGAATTTGTAGTTGAATAACAAGAATCCTAAACCCAGTCCCATCAGGGGGATCGGGCTGTACGTTATTTTATTCGGCCTCGTGCTGCTGGGCGCCTGGTTCTTCCAGAACGCCGGCGGGTTCAGCCAGGCAGCGCAGGTAAAGGAGATCGAATTTTCCGAACTCGTGGAAGACCTCGAGGCGAGCAAAGTCCGGACGGTCAACGTGTCGGAAGGCAGCCGGCGCTACGAAGGCCAGCTGACGGACGGCAGTTACTTCATCACCTACGCGCCGACGGGATACGACATGGCCATCATCAGCGAAGGATACCTCATCCCGCTGGCGAAGGAAGGCAAGATCACCGTGGAGAGCGTTAAGCCCTCGATCTGGTCCTCGGTCATCTCGTGGATCCCGACGCTGCTGCTGATCGGCATCATGATCTTCTTCTGGACGAGCTTCATGGGAAGCGGCGGCGGCAACCGCGGCATGATGAACTTCGGCAAGAGCAAGGCCAAGATCTTCAAGGACGGCAACACGAAGGTCACGTTTGCGGACGTGGCCGGCCTCGACGAGGAAAAGGCGGAGCTCGAGGAGATCGTCGACTTCCTCAAGAGTCCCCGTAAATATACGGAACTCGGCGCGCGCATCCCCAAGGGCGTGCTGCTCGTGGGGCCCCCGGGAACCGGTAAGACTTACATTTCCAAGGCCGTCGCGGGCGAAGCGGGCGTCCCGTTCTTCTCGATCTCCGGTTCGGACTTCGTGGAGATGTTCGTGGGCGTCGGTGCGAGCCGCGTGCGCGACCTGTTCGAGGAAGCCAAGAAAAACGCGCCCTGCATCGTGTTCATCGATGAGATCGACGCGGTCGGCCGCAGAAGAGGCGCCGGCATCGGCGGCGGCAACGACGAGCGCGAGCAGACCCTCAACCAGCTCCTCGTGGAGATGGACGGTTTCGGCATCAACGAAGGCATCATCGTGCTGGCGGCGACGAACCGTCCCGACGTGCTTGACCCTGCCATTCTCCGCCCGGGCCGCTTCGACCGCGAAGTCACGATCGGAACGCCGGACGTCAAGGGCCGCGAGGCGGTCTTCCGCATCCATTCCAAGAACAAGCCCCTCGGCAGCGACGTGGATCTGAAGGTCCTCGCCAAGCGCACGCCGGGCTTTACCCCCGCGGACATCGAGAACATGATGAACGAAGCGGCGCTGCTCACCGCGAGGCGCGGCGGCACCGAGATCCACATGGACGATCTCGAAGAGTCCATTACCAGGGTCATCGCGGGCCCCAAGAAGCGCAGCAAGGTCATGAGCGACAAGGAAAAACGGCTCACCGCGTTCCACGAGGCGGGTCACGCGGTCGTCATGCGGGCGACGCCCGGCTCCGACCCCGTGCACCAGGTCACGATCATGCCGCGCGGCAGGGCCGGCGGGTTCACCATGCAGCTGCCCGAAGAGGATAAGTACTACATGACGAAGGGCGACATGATCAACGAGATCCGCCACCTGCTCGGCGGCCGGGTCGCGGAAGCGCTCGTCATGGGCGACATCTCCACGGGCGCCAGCAACGACCTGGAGCGGGCCACGAAGATCGCGCACGACATGGTCGCCAAGTACGGCATGAGCGAGACCATCGGACCGCTGAACTACAGCAGCGCCGACGAGGTGTTCCTCGGTCGCGACTTCACGTCCAAGCAGAACTACTCCGAGGAACTGGCTTCCAAGATCGACAAGGAAGTCCACGACATCATGACGCAGGCCTACGCAGACACCGAAGAACTGCTGAAGGCTCACAGCGAGGAGCTCCACCGGGTGGCCGAAGCGCTGCTCGAGATGGAGACGCTGGATGCCGACCAGTTCGAAGCTCTTTACGAGGGCACGAGCACGACGGCCGAGCTGCAGACGCTGCAGCAGGAAGCCAACGCCGCCAGAGAGGCGAAGGAAAAGGCCGAGGCCGAAGCGCGCGCCAGACGCGAAGCCGAAGAAAAGCGCCGCGCCGAAGAACAGCTGCGCCAGGCCATGGAGCAGGGCAAGCGCGTGGCCGTCATGGACGAAAAAGGCAACATCGTCATCCGCGACGCCGCGGAACTGCGCCGGGAGCGGGAGGCTGCCCGCGAAGCCCAGAAGGAAGCGCAGAAAAAGGACAAGGGTGAAGAGTAATGGCAGAATCCTTTTCCAACAGCCTCATAACGAACAGCATCTACCACCTGCTGAACTTTGAAAAGTACAGCAGCTTTCCCATGGCCGCGCGCGAAGCGGCCCTGAGCAACGCCTTTCAGATCGTCCTGTTTTCCTCGGACTTCAACGCGCTGTTCTCCGTGGAGACGCGCCATCGGGTCACGATCGAGGAAGCCGTGCGGCAAAGCACGGAGATGGGCCTGTCCATCGAGACGAAGAAGGCCACGAAGCTGCAGCTGGAAGGGCTCACCACATACTGGGGCCCCGTCACGGTCGCCGGGCAGAAATACTACCTGCTGCTCGTGGACAACGACGACAACTACAGTCACGACGACATTGTGAAGCTGGCCGAGATCATCGAGCTGGCCATGGGCATGTGGAACTTCGCGCCGGAGAGAGACCCGGTGGCCGAGTTCATCCGGGCGCTGCGCCGCGGCAACCGCGGGCTGGCGTACTCCCTCATGCAGGAGCTCGACCTGAAGCAGGAAGAGTTCACGGGCGTGTTCCTCATCCCCAGCATCAAGAAGGAGAGCGGCCTGAAGGAGCTGGCTTCCTTCGAGACCGAGTTCAACATCCGCGCGCTGAAGGTCGCCACCGACGGCGAGATCGCGGGGCTGCTGCTGTCCTCCAGCCAGACGAAGGAGTTCGGTGAACCCGAGTGGAAAGCGCTGGCCAAGCGCATGTCCCTGCAGGGCGCTGACAAGACGTTCCACGTGCTGGGCACCGAAGGCATCGAAGGCATGTGCAACGCGTTCCAGCTCATCAACGAGACGGAGGCGTTCATCCAGCTGATCTTCCCGTACAAGCACAGCTTTTCCAAGTACGAGCTGGCGCTGGCGGGCAACTGCGTCAACATCTGCATGAACGGCGGCAGCGTCAAGAAGAACTATCTCGACCTGATCAAGCCCTTCCGCGACGCGAAGGACACGAAGAACCGCCAGCTGATGGAAACGCTGGAGACGTTCATGCTCGACTCCGGGCTTTCCACCGCCAAGACCGCCCGCCTGATGGACATCCACGCCAACACGGTCCAGTACCGCTTAAAGCGCATCCGGGAGATCCTGGGCGTGGACATCACGGCGAACACGGTCGTGCCGGGCCTGATGATGGCCCTGGCCGTCTACCGCATCGAGAACGAAGTCCGTTCGTTCTGAAGCCATGGCGCAGACGATCGCATTCGGCGTCCTGCGTCCGCCCTTCGTGCTGGCGCCCCTGGCCGGGGTCACCGACAGCGCGTTCCGGCGCATCTGCTTCCGCTGCGGCGCCGCGGCCGCCCTCACGGAGATGGTCTCCGCCAAGGGCCTGCACTATCGCAATGCCAACACGGAGGATCTGCTGCGGATCGCGGACGAAGAGGGGCCGGTCGGCATCCAGCTGTTCGGGTCTGACCCTACCATGCTCGCCTTCGCGGCGGAGCACCTGCAGACCCGGCCGAACGCTTGGCTCGACCTGAACATGGGCTGCCCCGTGCCGAAAGTCGTGAAGAACGGCGAAGGCTCGGCGCTGCTGAAGAGCCCGGCGCTGGCCGAGGAGCTCGTGCGCGAGACTGCAAAGCACGCCGGCGGCAAGCCCGTTACCGTGAAGATGCGGATCGGGTTTGACGAGGCTCACCCCGTGGACCCCGTCGCCTTCGCGCTGCGCATGCAGGAGGCGGGAGCATCTGCCATCGCGGTGCACGGACGCACGCGGGAGCAGTACTACAGCGGCAAGGCCGACTGGGAGCAGATCCGGCGGATCAAAGAGGCGCTGGACATCCCCGTCATCGGCAACGGCGACGTGTTCTCGGCCGAAGACGCCCTGCGCATGCTGGACGAGACGAAGTGCGATGCGGTGATGATCGCCCGCGGCGCGCTGGGAAACCCCTGGATCTTCGCGGAGGCGGAGGCGGCCTACAGCGGCCGGCCCGTCCCGAAGAGGCCGGAAACGGACGAGATCATAGAGACTGTAAGGGAGCACTTCAAACTGCTCCTTGAAGATACAGACGAATACCGGGCGGTGCGCGAGATGCGCAAACACGCCGCCTGGTACACGAAAGGCATACGCGGCGCCGCGGCCTTACGCAGACAGGCGAGCGAAGCCGAGAGCTTTTCGGAAATGATGGGCATCATGGAGAGGCTGAAGGATCTTCGGCCCTCAGAATAGAGGAGAAGAGAAATGAGCGAAGAGATCTTACTGAGACAAGAAGATTACGACAAGATCGTGGAAGAGCACGAGTATCTTACGTCCGTGCGCCGCATCGAAGTGTCCGAACACCTGAAGGAAGCCAAGTCCTACGGCGACCTGTCCGAGAACGCGGAGTACGACGCCGCCAAGAACGAACAGGCCGAGCTGGAAGACCGCATCCAGAAGCTGGAGACCATGATGCGCAACGGCAAGATCGTCTCGGAAGCCGAACTTACCGGCGACCGCGTCAACCTGGGTCTGGGTGTGCGGATCAAGGATACGAAGACGAAGGAAGAGTTCACGTATACCATCGTGGGCATCAACCAGGCGGACCCGTTCGAGGACAAGATCTCCAACGAATCCCCCGTGGGCAAGGCGCTGCTGGGCCACAAGAAGGGCGACGTCGTGGAGATCCAGACGGAAGTGGGCACGCTGAACTATAAGATCATGGAGATCATCAAGGGTTAGGAACAATGAGCGAAGAAAGAGAAAGAAATCAGCAGGCGGAAGTTTCCGCCCAGGACCTGAGCGAACAGTGCCTCATCCGGCGCGAGAAGCTGGCGGCGCTGCAGGCGGAGGGCAGAGACCCGTTCCTGCAGACCCGGTTTGACCGCACGAGCAACGCGACGGAGATCAAGGAAAAGTTCGAGGAGCTGGAAGGGTCAACGCAGAAGATCGCCGGCCGCCTCATGAGCAAGCGCGGCATGGGCAAAGCGTCCTTCTGCGACCTGCAGGACCAGGACGGACGGCTGCAGATCTACGTCCAGGTGGACGATCTGGGCGAAGAGGAGTTCGAGCGCTTCAAGAAGCTCGACATCGGCGACATCATCGGCTGCGAAGGCGTCGTCTTCCGCACGAAGCGCGGCGAGATCTCCCTGCACGTGAAGTCCTACGTCCTGCTGAGCAAGTCCATCCGCCCGCTGCCCGACAAGTGGAGCGGCCTGAAGGACATGGACATGCGCTATCGCCAGCGCTACGTCGACCTGATCGTGAATCCCGAAGTGCGCGAGACGTTCAAGAAGCGCGCGCTCATCTACCGCTGCATCCGCAAGTACTTTGACGACCTGGGCTACATCGAGTGCGAGACGCCCATTCTGAACACGGTCCAGGGCGGCGCGACGGCTCGGCCGTTCATCACGCATCACAATGCGCTGGGTATCGACCTGTACCTGCGCATCGCCACCGAGCTGCACCTGAAACGCTGCATCGTCGGCGGCCTCGACCGCGTCTACGACATGGGCCGCATCTTCCGCAACGAGGGCATGGACACGCGCCACAACCCCGAGTTCACGACCATCGAGTTCTACGAGGCCTACACGAACATCCAGGGCATGATGGAGCGCACGGAAGGCGTTATCAAGTACGTCAACCAGGTGGTGAACGGCAAGGACGTCATCCCCTTCGGCGACATCGAGATCGACCTAGGCAAGCCCTTCGCGAAGATCACGATGACCGAAGCCGTCCGCAAGTACGCAGGCGTGGACTTCGACCAGATCAACACGCGCGAGGAAGCCGTAGCGGTTGCGAAGGCTCACGGCATCGAAGTGGAGCCCAAGCACGAGCGCGGCGACATTCTTTCCCTGTTCTTCGAGGAGTTCTGCGAAAAGAACCTCATCCAGCCGACGTTCGTGCTGGAGCATCCGGTGGAGATCTCCCCGCTTACGAAGCGCTGCGTGGAAGATCCGCGCCTCACCCAGCGGTTCGAGCTGTTTATCAACGGCGGCGAGTACGCGAACGCGTTCTCCGAGCTGAATGACCCGATCGATCAGCGCGGCCGCTTCGAACAGCAGATGCGCCTGCGCGAGCTCGGCGACCTGGAAGCGTCCGAGATGGACGAGGACTTCCTGCTGGCCGTCGAATACGGCATGCCCCCCACGGGCGGCTGCGGCATCGGCATCGACCGCCTCGTCATGCTGCTCACGAACAACACGTCCATCCGCGACGTGCTGCTGTTTCCGACCATGAAGCCGCTGGATTCCGACCGGAAGGTGCTGAAGCAGGAAACTGCGGACGCCGCTTCGGCGGGCACTGCGGCCTCTGAGCCTGTCGAAGGACCCATCGACTTCTCCAAAGTCGAGATCGAACCACTGTTTACCGACTACGTAAGCTTCGACGACTTCTGCAAGTGCGACTTCCGCGCGGTGAAGGTCCTCGACTGCAAGGCCGTGCCCAAGAGCAAGAAGCTGCTGCAGTTCACGCTGGACGACGGCACCGGCACGGACCGCACCATCCTGTCCGGCATCCACGCGTTCTACGAACCCGAGGAACTGGTGGGCAAGACTCTGGTCGCGATCACGAACCTGCCCCCGCGTCCGATGATGGGCATCGACTCCTGCGGCATGCTGATCTCGGCGGCTCACACCGAGGAAGGCGAGCAGAAGCTGAACCTGATCATCGTCTCCGACCGCATCCCCGCCGGCGCGAAGCTGTATTAAAAAGTTCGAAGTGAAGGGAACTGTCCGGAACACCGGGCAGTTCCTTTTAAGTGGTTTGGAGACATGGAATAGTCTTGCTGAAATGTTGTCTAGCACCATTACCATTATGTCCTGAGGCGATTGCTACACACTTATGAATAAGCGATTCAGTTTGTACTGAGACATTAAAAGATGTGATTAGCTTAGAATTTTGATTGTAGTTTATAATAAAGGTGTGGTCCGATGAAACAGATCAAAATCCTGCTGTGGTTCGACGTGGAGGATTTCATCACGCCGGAATCCGACGACGCGTTTCTGAAGCTCCTGCAGATGCTGGACGAGACCGGTGTACGTGCGACGATCAAGTTCTGCACAAAGAAGGTCGAGAGGCTGAAAGCGCTGGGCCGGGAGGACATCCTGCGCTATCTGCCGAGCCACGAGCTTGCTTTTCATTCGACGGCTCACAGCATCCATCCGCTGCCTACGGAATACCTGGACCGGATGGGCTTTCGGGACGGCACGGAGGAGTTTATCCGCCGGGAAAAGCCGGGCTTCGACCGCCTGTGTGAGCTCGTCGGCCAGCACCCGGTGAGCTACGGCCATCCGGGCATGGCCTGGGCGCCGCAGGCGTTCGCGGGGGCGCGGGCCATGGGCGTGCCGACCTATCTGGACGCGCATCCCATCCTGAACGTGGACGGACGGCCATTTTGGTACGACGGCGTCTTCACGATGAGCGGCCTGGCCAACATCTTCTGTTCGGATCACGACCCTCAGCAGCGGCAGAAGATGTGGAGCGCCTTCGAAAACATGGACATGACCGGCGAGGACGTCGTGTTCTTCAGCATTTACGACCATCCGACGGACCTGTGCACGACGGTGTTCTGGGACAGGATCAACTTCGCCGGCGGCAAAAACCCGGAAGTCTACCAGTCGGCCCCGCTGCGTCCGCCGGGCGAACTGGAAAACAACATCGCTGTGTTGAGGGACTTCATAGAGATGACCCTCCAGCGCGAAAACGTGGAATACATCACGGCGACGCAGGCGATTGGCTACGAGAAGGTCTGCGCGAAGCCCGTCCGCGCGCAGGATCTCGTTGCATACGCCACTGGATTTACTGGTGACGTGACGTTCGCGAAGATCGCCGGCCGCATGTTCGCGCCTTCCGAGATCTTCTCGTTCTTCGCCAAATACCTGACCGGACGCGCGATGCAGCCTGACCTGCTGTACGGTCCGGAACAGGCTCTGCCTTCCGAGGTCCGGGATGAGGCCTTTGAAGCGAAGGCCCTCGCGGAGGCAGCTTACGAGCAATTCGATTCCGTCCGGGGCTTCAAGCAGCTGCGCTCGCTGTACCGGGTGGGCAGCAGCCTGCTGAATCCGGTCGACCTGTTCTGCATGCTGTCCGAATGCGTCGCGACCGGGAAGGAGACCGTTCCTTACCGCACGGGGCGGCTGGCCGCGGCGGACTACGTGAACGACGGCTACGACTGGAGCGTCTGGCCCATTTGGGAGCCGGGCTTCCAGGCGAAAAACGTCGTCGCGTGCACGAAGCTGCAGTGCTGGACGCTGAAGCCCGTGCTTCTCTGATGCCGCATCGTACAGCTCCCGCCGTGCCCCGTACCGGCTATTCTGAATATGGGTCACGGTAAATGGGAGGCAACTAAACGAAATAACGGCTTTGGGTCGCGGTATGGACGTCTTTACCGTGGCCCATTGTTCAAATTGGGCGATGGGTCACGTTTTTATCGCGACCCCGTCCCAGCCTTTGCAGCGGCGCCGGACCACGCTCTTGGGGACAGCGGTTTTCTGTGCCAACGGGAGGGCGTTTGTTGTATAATATATGCGTTGATATAGGAAAACACCGCATTATAATATTCCGATGTATAGGAAAGGACCGCATTTATCATGAACGAAGAACAAACCACCTCCCTGGAACAAAACGGCCTGAAGGCAGAACAAGCAAAGGTTTCGAAGAAAAGGGCCTCCGCAGTCAGCCTCGGCGCCGTAATCCGCTGGGCTGTACTGTTCATCCTGTTTCTGCTGATCACGAATCCGGGGCTCATCCCGTTCCTGCCCGCGAGCGCGCGGGAGTCGGTGCGCGGCACCTGGCAGCGCGTGTTCGGCGACGTCGGCAAGATCGCCGATACGTTCGTCCTGAACTGGGCGACGGTCTTCCAGGTAGTCGCCATCATCCTGATGATGACCCTGCTGACCGCCCTGCTGCGCTTCATCGTGCAGCACATCCACGCGAAGAAGCCCAAGACGAAGAGCTTCCTCAGCCTGCTCAACAGCGGCCTGAGCTACCTCTCCGCGATCATCGGCTTCTTCTGGTGCCTGTCCGCCCTCGGCGTGAACCTCACAGCCATCCTCGCCAGCGTCGGCGTCTTGGCGCTGATCATCGGCTTCGGCGCGCAGAGCCTGGTCGAAGACCTGGTCACGGGGCTGTTCCTCGTGTTCGAGGATGAATTCAACGTCGGCGACATCATCGAGGTGGGCGGCTTCCGCGGAACGGTGGAGAGCATCGGCATCCGCGTCACCTGCCTGCGCGATCTCGGCGGCAACGTCAAGATCATCAACAATTCCGACCTGCGCAACATCCTGAACCGCTCCAGCCAGGCGAGCTGGGCGTCGACGACGGTCTCCGTGGCCTACGGCACGGACATCGACGAGCTGGAGAAGAAGCTCGCGGCGTTCCTGCCGCAGATCCGCCAAAAGCACTCGGACGTCTTCCTGGAAGACCCGAAGTTTTCCGGCGTGCAGGAGCTGGCGGACAGCGGCGTCGTGCTGAAGTTCGGCGCTGCCGTGGACGAAAAGGACATCTACGCCGCGCCGCGCATCCTGAACCGCGAGCTGCTGGCGTTCTTCGACGAGGCGGGCGTGCAGATCCCGTTCCCGCAGGTCGTCGTCCGCCGTCCGGAGGAATAGCCCATGGCGGATTACAGCGGTTTTTTGCCGGAAGAGCATCTGCCGGAAGAAGTCGCACCGCCCGCGCCCGGCGTCTGTCCCCCGCCTGAGGAAGGGTCCTCCGGGGCCATGGCGGAAGGCAGAAGGGATCGCCAGAGCCGCGGTGGAAAGATTGCGCGTCTTAAGAAGCGGAGCGCGCTGCTCCTTGCCGCGGCCGGCGTAGCGCTGTGCGGCGTGGTCTACGCCGCGCCGATGACCCCGGCCAAAGCGTGGGAACCGCCCGCGGAGACGGCCGCCGTCGAACCGGCCGAGGAGCCCGAACCCGAGACGCCTGTCGCGGTAAACCGGCTCGTCGAGGCCGGCACGTGGAAAAACGAGGCCGAGAGCGAGTGGGTGCACTTCAACGAAGACGGCAGCGGCTGGTGGTACGATGGGACGTATTTCGGGTTCATGGAATGGACCGAAGACGCGGACGGCGGCTTCAGCTACAAGGCCATCATCTCCTGGATCGGCCCTGAGCGGAAATATGTGGACGATTACTTTCCCGAAAAAGAAGGGGATACTCTGCTTTGCAAGACCTCGCGCGGCAGCATCGAGCTGTCCGCGGACGGAGAGCTGTTCACGTGCCCGGGTCTGAAGTTCGGCGAAGGGACCTACGCGCCGGACGACACGGTGATCGACGCTTCCGCCGCGGAGGACGTCTGCGGAAAGACGCTCGGAGAGCTGCTGTCCGGTACCACCTGGCACATGGTCGAGTATAGCGATCTCGGGATCCCGGTCGCCCCGTCGGAAGACAAGGGCCTTTATACCGACCTGGTCTACGTGCAGAGCATGGATTTCGCGGCAGGTACGTTCCGCATCGCCGCGAGGGACGGCGGTCTACTGCAGAAAGAGATCCATACCGAAGACGGCCGCGTGCTCCCGGAAGGTGCGGTGGAGAGCACGCTTGATGTGCCGTTTACGATCGACGCGGAAGCGGCCGTTTCAGACTGGTTCGATCTGTATATCGACTTTGTTTACACATATTGCAGCGATTACATCCCCGGCGATACGGAGTACAACAACATGCATCTGCTCTGGGGGCAGTCGTGGGACAGTTCGCGCGGTCCGTCGGCGGGGTACCTCGTCGTGACGGAGGACGGCATCCGCGTTGGCACGAAGGTCGACCTGTATCCGAACAACTACACGCTGCTCGCGCCGGACTAACGACATTTAGTGTTTTTAAAAAAGTTCAACCACAAGATATTGACATTGGGCCAGCCTTGGAGTACAGTATATGGAGAACGGGGCCAGGCCCGTTTTTTCGGTGTGAAACCAAAGTTAGCAGTTGCAAATATATGAGGTGAAAACAAAATGTATCATGTAGTCAAGAGAGATGGCAAGATCGCTGAGTTCAATATCCGCAAGATCAGCGACGCCATCACGAAAGCGTTCGAAGCGCAGAACAAGCAGTATCATCCGAGCACCATCGACATGCTCGCTCTGCGGGTCACGTCCGAGTTCGAGCCCCTGATCGAGAACGATCAGATCCAGGTCGAGCAGATCCAGGACTGCGTCGAAAAGGTCCTGTCCGAGGCCGGCTACGCCGACGTCGCGAAGGCCTACATCCTGTACAGAAAGCAGAGGGAGAAGATCCGCAACGTCAATTCCGCGCTGCTCAGCTATAAGGACATCGTCGACAACTATCTGAAGATCAACGACTGGCGCGTCAAGGAAAACTCCACGGTCACGTATTCCGTTGGCGGGCTCATCCTGTCCAACTCCGGTGCGATCACGGCGAATTACTGGCTGTCCGAAGTGTACGATCAGGAGATCGCGGAAGCGCATCGCTCTGCGGCCATCCACATCCACGACCTGTCCATGCTTACCGGCTACTGCGCCGGCTGGTCCCTGAAGCAGCTCATTCAGGAAGGCCTTGGCGGCATCCCGGGGAAGATCACCTCAGCCCCCGCCGCGCACCTTTCCACGCTGTGCAACCAGATGGTCAACTTCCTGGGCATCATGCAGAACGAATGGGCCGGCGCCCAGGCGTTCAGCTCCTTCGACACGTATCTGGCGCCGTTCGTGCGCGTGGATAATCTCAGCCAGAAGGAAGTCAAGCAGTGCATCCAGTCCTTCATCTACGGCGTCAACACGCCGTCCCGCTGGGGCACGCAGGCGCCGTTCACGAACGTCACCATCGACTGGACCGTGCCAGGCGACCTGAAGAACCTCCCCGCCATCGTGGGCGGCAAGGAGATGAACTTCACCTATGGCGACTGCCAGAAGGAAATGGACATGGTCAACAAGGCCTTCATCGAGATCATGATCGAAGGCGACGCCAACGGCCGCGGCTTCCAGTATCCGATCCCGACCTACTCCATCACCCGCGATTTCGACTGGACCGAGACCGAGAACAACAAGCTGCTGTTCGAGATGACGGCCAAGTACGGCACGCCTTACTTCTCCAATTACATCAACTCCGACATGGAGCCCTCCGACGTGCGGTCCATGTGCTGCCGTCTGCGCCTCGACCTGCGCGAACTGCGCAAGAAGTCCGGCGGTTTCTTCGGCTCCGGCGAGTCCACCGGATCCGTGGGCGTGGTCACCATCAACCTGCCGCGCCTGGCCTACCTCGCGGAAGACGAAAAGGACTTCTACGAGCGCCTGGACAAGCTGATGGACATCGCGGCGCGCTCCCTGAAGACGAAGCGCACCGTCATCAGCCGCCTGCTGGACAACGGCCTGTATCCGTACACGAAGCGCTACCTGGGCACGTTCAACAACCACTTCTCCACGATCGGC
>JAIKZT010000293.1 GCA_024682015.1 Clostridia bacterium | reverse complement strand
CACCCATTTTTTGTCATGCGTAAATGTGCGTAAATATATAGGGGTTTTTAGCGGGGAATACCCTGATTTTTCGAATTCTCAATGACCCAAAACTGGCCTTTTTGACACACTCTTGTAACCCCTTCACGCACCGTCAAAATGTCCAAAAGCCTTGAAATTTCAACCCCTATGTATCAAAAAAGTGGTACCCTTTTGAGGTACCACTTTTCTGTGTTCTTTTTGACCAGCGAATTAACGCTTGCTGAACTGGGAAGCTCTTCTGGCCTTCTTCAGACCGTACTTCTTTCTTTCCTTCATTCTCGGGTCTCTGGTGATGAAACCGGCAGCCTTCAGGGCGGGTCTGTTCTCAGGGTCAGCCTGGCACAGCGCTCTGGAAATGCCGTGGCGCAGCGCGCCGCTCTGGCCGGTGGTGCCGCCGCCGTAGACGGTAGCGATGACGTCGAACTTGTCTTCAGCGCCGACAAGCTGCAGAGGTCTTCTGACTTCTCTCTTCAGAAGCTCCATGCCGAAGTATTCTTCCAGGGGCTTCTTATTGACGGTGATGTTTCCTTTGCCGGGAACGAGTCTTACTCTGGCAACGGAAGACTTTCTTCTGCCGGTTCCGCAATACTGCATTTTAGCCATTTTCTACTCCTCCCTTCTTAGAATTCCCACACTTCAGGCTTCTGAGCAGCGTGCTTGTGCTCGGGGCCTGCATAGACCTTCAGCTTCTTGTACATCTGGCGGCCGAGGGGTCCCTTGGGCATCATGCCCTTGACTGCGTGGCGGATGATCTCTTCCGGATCCTTGGCCTGCAGCTTTTCGAACGTGATCTCGCGAATTCCGCCGGGATAACCGGTGTGATGCTTGTAGATCTTTTCCTTGGCCTTCTTACCGGTGACCTGGATCTTTTCGGCGTTGATGACGATGACGTAATCTCCGCAATCCAGGAACGGGGTGTAAGTCGGCTTCTTCTTGCCGCGGAGGATGGAAGCGGCCTCGGATGCCAGCAGACCAAGGGTCTTGCCTTCGGCATCCAGCACGTACCACTTTCTCTCGATCTCCGAGGGCTTGGCGATGTAACTGGACATGGTTGTTTACCTCCTTGCCTACTCTTATGCGCGGGGCTGACCCGCCCATAGATTTCGACGCCTAATCGGATGGCGTCCATTCCATCGGTTTCGGCACTACTACTGATAGTTCGGCCTAGGGCCCCGAAGGGCCTGTGCCTTTGTTGTCACACTCGAACATTTTATCCGCTTGCGCAAGGCGTGTCAAGGGATTTTTTCGAATTTTGCTTAATTTTCAACGCTTTCAGGCAGGTCTATGCTTCGTACAGCGGATAGCCGGCGCCCTCGAGCTTGATGAGCAGTTGCTCCACGTGCGCGATGTCGCGCGTTTCGAGCACCATGGATACGATGCAGGCCGACACGTCCGAATCCTTGTCCTCGCGGTCGTGACTGATGGACAGCACGTTCGCGCCCGTCGAAGCTACGATCTGCAGCAGCCTGAGGAGGCTGCCGGGCTTGTCCTCGATCTTCGTCTCGACTTCCAGGATGCGTCCGCTCTTCGACAGGCCGCGCGTGATGATGCGCGACAGCGTCGTCACGTCCACGTTGCCGCCGGATACCACGCAGACCGTCTTCTTTGACCCGTCCACGTGTCCGAACATGCAGGCCGCCACCGTCGTCGCGCCGGCGCCTTCCGCCACGGTCTTCTGGTTCTCCAGCAGGGACAGGATGGCCGCAGCGATCTCGTCCTCCTCGACGGTCACCACGTCGTCCACGAAACGCGAAACCGCTTCAAACGTAAGGCTTCCCGGGGTCAGCACGTGGATGCCGTCCGCGATGGTGCCGCCGTCCGGGACCGTTACGACATGGCCTGCATCCAGCGAGGCCCGCATGGAGGCGACGCTCGCCGCCTGCACGCCGATCACCCGGCACGAGGGCTTCAGGCTCTTGATGGCCACCGCGATGCCCGAGATCAGCCCGCCGCCCCCGATGGGTACGACGACCTGCTCGACGTCCGGCAGTTGTTCGAGGATCTCCAGACCGATCGTTCCCTGGCCGGCCATCACGTACGGATCGTTGAAGGGATGCGCGAACGTGTACCCCTCCTCCTTCGCCAGGCGCTCGGCCTCCTTCGCCGCATCGTCGTAGACGCCGGGCACGAGCACGACCTGCGCGCCGTAGCCCCGCGTGTTCTCGACCTTGCTGATGGGCGCGCCTTCCGGCATGCAGATGACGGAGCGTATGCCCTGCATGGATGCCGAAAGCGCAATGCCCTGCGCGTGGTTGCCCGCCGAGCAGGCGATGACGCCGCGCGCGGCCTCTTCAGCCGACAGATGGCTGATCTTGTTGTAGGCGCCGCGGATCTTGAACGCGCCCGTCAGCTGCAGGTTCTCCGCCTTGATCCACACGTTGTGCCCGATTTTCGGCACCGGCGTGCACGGCGTGACCCGCACGATGCCCGAGAGCGTTTCCCGCGCTTCCTGAATTTCCTTTAATCCGATCATTTCGTACTCCATCCGTCCCTTTTCTATTCGTTCTTCAGTCCTTCCAGCACGGAGAGGTTCATCGCGCGCTGCGCCGGGCTGTAGCCGGAGACAACGCCCACCATCGTGGCAAAGGCCAGCGCCGCCAGCGCCAGCCACCAGGGGATGACCGACACC
>JAIKZT010000260.1 GCA_024682015.1 Clostridia bacterium | reverse complement strand
CAGCTTGCTCAGGACGCGCTTCCATTGTTCGCTGTCCTTTTCGTAGGGCACCGGCTGATAGTTGTTTCGATTCGTCTCCCCGCTGCAGGCGCAGGGGATGTGCTCGCGCTCGACCACGGCGACGCTGCCGTCCCCGGCGCGTTCCACCGTCATGCGGAGGATGAAGGTGTCCTTGTCACGGGGATTCGTGTTCCCCCCGAAGGTCCAGTTGCCCATGCTGTAGTAGATATACCGCCCCTGATACTCCTCCACCGGCTGAAGCGTGTGAGCATGGCTGCCGTAAACGAAATCCGCACCGGCGTCAACGGCGGCGTGGGCCATCGTGATCTGCTCGGCGTTCACATGATAGCTGCCTTCGGTGCCGAAATGCAGCGCGGCAATCACGAACTCGGCACCCGCGTCGCGCACGGCCTGTACGCCCTTTTTGATCTGGTCCGCGCTGCCGAAGGAGACGGCGTAGACGCCGATGACAAGACCGCGCTCCGTCTCGTAAAGCGCCCACTCGTCGCGTCCCGCATAGCCGAGCCCCACGGCCTCCACGGCGGCCTTCGTGTCCGCATAGCCCGCCTGGCCGTAGTCCAGGACATGGTTGTTGGCAAGCGTTACGAATTCAACGCCGCCAAGGGGCATGATCTGCGCGTACTCCGCGTCGGCCTTATAGACGAAGGTCTTGGCCGTGGCGTTGGTCGACTTCGTCAGGGCGCATTCCAGGTTCGCCATCGTGAAATCGTCGTCGGTAAAATACTGCACGGTCTTTGCGAATGGATAGCTGAAATCGCCGTTGATCACGGTGTCATAGCCGTCCGGCCCGCCCTGATGATAGGCGTCGGAAGCCAATGTGCAGTCGCCCACGAAATGGAAGACATAGCGCTCCGGTTCCGGCGTCGGCGTCGGCGTCGGGGCGGTCGTTTCCGGCGGAAGCGTCACCTCCGGGACGGCCACGGTCTCCTTCGGCGTTTTCGGCGCCGGTGGAGCCGGAGTCTGCCGCTCCGTCTGCGGCGTGGGGACGGACGAGGCCGGCGCAAGCGCGTCCGGGCGCTGCCGTGCGGTCCCTCCGAAGAAGCCCAGCGCCAGCAGCAGCAGGATCAGTATGATCTTTTCCGCGGTTTTTCCCTTGCCCATATCGTCTCTTGTCTCTCTTACTTTTTGATGTTCTGGCTGAGATAGGCGTTGATAAATCCGTCGATGTCGCCGTCCATCACATTGTTGATGTTCCCGTTTTCATAGCCCGTGCGGGCGTCCTTGACAAGCTGGTACGGCATGAAGACATAGGAGCGGATCGCACTGCCGAAGTCGATCTTCATCTGGACGCCCTTGATGTCGCTGATCTTCTCGAGGTGCTCGCGTTCCTTGATCTCGGCCAGCTTGGCGCGCAGCATCTCTTTGCAGTTTTCGAGGTTCTGGAAGTGGCTGCGCTCCACCTGAGAGGAGACTACGATGCCCGTGGGCAGGTGCGTCAGGCGGACGGCGGAGGAGGTCTTGTTGACCTTTTGCCCGCCGGCGCCGGAGGAACGGTAGACGTCCATCTTGATGTCCTCGTCGCGCAGCTCGATCTCGCTGGTGTCTGTGATCTCAGGCATGACCTCTACCGCGGCGAAGCTGGTCTGGCGGCGGGCGTTGGCGTCAAAGGGAGAGATGCGGACAAGGCGGTGCACGCCGTTCTCGCTCTTCAGGAAGCCATAGGCATTCTCTCCCTCGATCTTGATCGTGGCGGACTTGATGCCCGCCTCGTCGCCGTCCTGCCAGTCCATCAGAGTGTATTTGTAGCCGTGGCGCTCGGTCCAGCGGACGTACATGCGGTAGAGCATGCTGGCCCAGTCCTGCGCCTCCGTGCCGCCCGCGCCGGGGTGCAGCGTCAGGATGACGTTGTTCGCGTCATACTCACCGGTCAGCAGCGTCTCCAGCCGGGTCTGCTCCAGCGCCTCCTCGAACTCGGCGAAGCCGGTCTGCAGCTCGTCGAGCATGCTGGCGTCGTTCTCCTCCAGCGCCATCTCGCAGATGGTATAGAGGTCGTCCCAGCTGCCGCAGAGCTTCGCGTAACGCGCGATCTTGCCCTCCAAAAGCTTGGTGCGCTGCTGGTTTTTCTGGGCGTTGGCCACATCGTTCCAGAACTCCGGCGCCTCCGTGGCGGCCCGCAGCTCCTCCAGCTCGCGCTGCGCGTCGTCCAGCTTCAGCGAGGCTCCCAGCTCGTCAAGCGCGGGCTTCAGATTGTTCAGTTTTACCTTGTATTCGTCAAATTCGATCATATCAAAAACTCCTCAAAGTATTCGTAACTAAGTTATTATACTCGATCGAGCGGTATTTGTAAAGCAAAAGACCCTGCAAATCCTCTGCCGAAGGCACGAAGATCGGGATCCTTCCGGTCTTTCAAAGCAAAACGGCAGCTTGCGGTGCGCTTCGATCTGTGATAGAGTGGCAGATGAAAGCGCGGCGGCAGATCCGTTACCCCGCCATATGTTGAGCTTTCTTCAGAAGTCCTCACGAAACAGAACGATTGAGCGATCGGATTCGCTAAGGAGGGAAAAATGGTTTACCGCAAGTTTCAGGATCTCCGGCTTTCCGGCCTCGGCATGGGCTGCATGCGGCTGCCGGTCGGCGCAGGCGGCGACGCCGATGTCGATCTCGGCCAGGTCAAGGAGATGGTCGCCTGTGCCATGGCGAACGGCGTCAACTATTACGACACCGCGTGGGGCTACCACGGCGGCAATTCCGAGACCGCGATGGGAGAAGCACTGTCCGCCTATCCCCGCGAAAGCTGGTATATCGCCACGAAGTTTCCCGGCTATGATCTGTCCAACATGCCGAAGGTGAAAGAGATCTTCGAGGAACAGCTCCGGCGGCTGCAGGTGGAATACTTTGACTTCTACCTGTTCCACAATGTGTGCGAGCTGAATATCGACGCCTATCTCGACCCGAAATACGGGATCTTCGACTACCTGATCGAGCAGAAACGCTGCGGGCGGATCCGGCATCTGGGCTTTTCCTGCCACGGAGAGATCCCCGTGATGAAGCGGTTTCTGGACGCGTACGGGGCGGACATGGAATTCTGCCAGCTCCAGCTCAACTATCTCGACTGGACCTTCCAGCACGGCAGGGAAAAAGTCGCCATGCTCGCCGAGCGCGGCATCCCCGTCTGGGTCATGGAACCGCTGCGCGGCGGGAAGCTCGTGACGCTGGAGGCAGACGACGAGGCAAGACTCAGAGCGCTTCGCCCGGAGGAAAGCGTCGCCGCCTGGGCTTTCCGCTTCCTGCAGGGCATCCCCGGCGTCGCGGTCATTCTCTCCGGGATGTCGAACCTTCGGCAGCTGCAGGACAATCTCCGCACGTTTGAGACGGACGAACCGCTGAATCAGGCGGAGGCGGCCGTGCTCGGGGAGATTGCCGAACGGATGCTTTCAAAGAACACGCTGCCCTGTACCGGCTGCCGCTACTGCACAGAGTACTGCCCGCAGGAACTGGATATCCCCTATCTGCTCTCGCTGTACAACGAACACGCCTTCACCGGCGGCGGCTTCCTCGCGCCGATGGCGCTGGACGCGCTCGACAAGGAAAAGTGGCCGTCGGCCTGCCTCGGCTGCGGGAGCTGCGAAAAGGTCTGTCCGCAGCAGATCAGGATCTCCGAAGCAATGGCGGATTTCAGCGCCAGGCTCGGCTGACCGGCAACAAAGATCGTAAGAGTGTATGCGCATGGAAAACAGCGAAGAAGTATATTTTC
>JAIKZT010000200.1 GCA_024682015.1 Clostridia bacterium | reverse complement strand
TGGATTTTCATAACCATTTTGTGACCCGGATAAGCCATCCGGTCTGCTCAGTCAAATGCTCGTAAGAAGGAGATGAGTGGATGCGAGACTTAAAACACCTGATCTATTTTGAAGATCTCCTGCAGGAGGCTCACAATGAGCTTGTCCGAAAAGGCAAGGAAGACGGAAACCTTGCCCTGGGCTACACCTGTTACTTCATGCCGGAAGTCCTGCTGGACCTCCCCGGCTGCTTTTCCGTCCGGCTGAGGGCGCCGCGCTGCGTGTCGCCCGACATGGCCACGTATTACATGTCCGGCCGTACATGCCATTACGGACGCTCCCTGTTCGAAAGAGCGCTGGAGGGCGGCTTCAATTTTCTGGACGCCCAGCTGGCCACCGAGACCTGCACCGTCACGTGCCGCTTCCAGGAACATCTGAAGGCGATGCCGGAAGTCATCAACAACGTCAAATTCAAGGTATCTTTCTCCGACGTTCCGTTTAAAAAGAACGAAAACAGCATCGATCACTACGAAAAGCAGCTCAAGGCCCACGTGCTGGATTTCCTGCGCGATGAATACGGCGTAGATACGTCCGACGAAGCCATGCTGAAGGCGATCGAAGCTCACAATGAGCTGTGCAGGATCATCCGCGCCATCGGCGACTTCCGCAAACTCGATGAGCCGACCATCACCGGTTACGAATTCGCCGTGATCAACCTCGTATCCATGTGCTGCCCGAAGTACCTGGTCATCGACAAGCTGAAGGAGACGCTGGAGGAACTGAAGACGCGCCAGCCCGACGCCCGCAAGGCGTATCGCTGCAAGGTGGTGCTGGCGGGTTCGGAGAACGACGATCCCGAGTTCACGAAGCTCATCGAGAGCTGCGGCGCTCTCGTCGTCTGCGACCGCTATTGCTACGGCGCCGTGGAGGCCAGAGAGCCGATCGAGATCCGCGAAGGGGAGACCCCGATCCGCGCCATCGCCCGGCATTATCTGCTCACGAGTCAGTGCACGCGCTTCATGGAACAGGATGAGATGCGCGGCCGCAAGCAGTTCATCGCGGACCTCGCCAGGGAATATAAGGCGGACGGCATCATCATCGCGTCGAACAAGTTCTGCGAATACTGGAGCTACGAGCGCATGATCGACACGGTCGTCATTCCCAGGGACTACGGATTCCCGGTCTGCTCCATCGAAAAAGAGTACATCAACTCCGCTTCCGGCCAGCTGCGCACGCGCTTCCAGGCCTTCGTGGAGAGCATCGAGATCAAGAAGATACAGGAGGCCTCCAAATGAAGAAGCCCGATCTGAAAAAGCTCGCGGAAAAGCTGAAGAAAACCGACCTGAAGAAGCTTGGCAGGGACTTCCTCTACGGCAAACCCCACGGGGAGCGCCGCTTAGGCGATCTGTACGAACCCAAGACAGGCCTGTACAAGCACAGGGAGTGGCGGGGCGTCAAGGACACGTTCTACTATTTCAACAACATCTGGCTCTATAACTACGGGATGATGGTCGCCGACATCATGAAGTACGGCGGGCTCATCACGTTCGCCAAGGGCGTGTGGCGCTACCGCTGGGTGGGTCAGTCCTATCTGCCCGTCATGCACTGGTTCGACCGCGGCCTTGAAGGCGTGCGGGGCGAGGCGCTGCGGGCGTCCGCCTGGCATTACCGCGCCATGGTGAACCAGACCATCGACCAGTTCATGCGCATGTTCTGCGCCGATCAGAACATCGGCGGCAGCAAGGCGCTGTACGATAAGACCATCGCCCACGACGAAACGGTCTGGGGCGGCGTCTTCTATCCGTACAGAGACCAGCTCGACGACGTGCCGCTGCAGATGATCCCCTATTTCGTCACCTGCCACGTCAACAACCACACCGTGCTCAACTATATCGACGCTACGCAGTCCCTCGGCCTGCCGGGCGATCCCTGCCCGATGTGCCAGGCTGAGTGCGGCCTCATGATCCTCGACGACGTGCCCGACTACTATCCGGCCTTCATCACCACGAACGAGGCCTGCGACGGTTCGGTCGCCACGTCCGTCATCCAGGACTGGATGATCGATAAACCGCTCTACGCGATGCCGCAGCCCATGCAGTTCGACGATCCGCTCGTCCAGGAGCACTGCGCCAGGGAGATCGAAGGCGCGTTCCGCTTCATCGAAG
>JAIKZT010000177.1 GCA_024682015.1 Clostridia bacterium | reverse complement strand
AGAGCGAATTGTTTGAGCTCAAAGTTAAGAGAATAAAGATATTCGTGGCAGTCGTCTTAACAGGAAAAAACAGGTTTCAGTGGCTCTCATAAAGGGGTGGAATTTAGCGTGAATTATACCAATAAATGGTTTCCTGAACACGGCTTATATAGTATAATATGGCAAATAATGGCGCCTTTTGGTGGGGTCACCTGGAGATATGCGTTAAATACCGGCAAGCAGCGCCTTGCGAAAAGGGCATGAATTGGAGAGAACTATGGAAGTCAGCACAAACGTCGAGATGCTGTTAAGATCGGTCCAATCAGAGCTGGATC
This sequence comes from Clostridia bacterium, assembly GCA_024682015.1. Classification (GTDB taxonomy): domain Bacteria; phylum Bacillota; class Clostridia; order Peptostreptococcales; family Anaerovoracaceae; genus RUG11894. The sequence goes on along the minus strand of JAIKZT010000177.1, from coordinate 5,143 downwards.
ATCTTAACAAAGAGCTGAAACATATGCCGAGAGGGACGTTGGTCATTACGACAAACGGGCCGGCGCGGATATCGTACCTGCACCAGCAGCGATCCGGTACGCGTTACAGCTATAAAGGGATAGGGTCGAACCCTGAACTCGTGCAGCAGCTTGCCAGGAAGGCCTATTTGAAGGTATATCGGCAACAGTTGGAACAACTGGAACGGCAGCTTCTGGAGCTCAGGCTGAGCTTTGCCATCTTGTTGTACCGCGTCTTGTATTTTCAAAGCTGCTTTTTCAGTTCTTTCTCGCTAAAGAAGAGTTTTCTGCAATAAAGATTCAATCTTTTCCCAGTGACTGTGCCTGGGTTTGTCGCTTTGCCGGGAAGCATAAGGCCTGGTGTGCTGAAGCGATAAGCCCCCGTGCTTCGGCAGCTCTCTCAAAGGCACCGTCTTACAAGTCACAGGAGGATTGGCAAGCTCATCCGCCGCTTCATAGAGGACTTCTTCGAAAATGTTAAGGGGACCCACCAAAAGGATACGCTCATCTTAACAGCAATCGATGCCGCCTTTTGGAGCATGGCTTAAAACGGGCAAAATGCCAAATAATACCAGGAAAATGCTTGCATTTCTCGCGCATAAATGGCATAATATGGGAGAATATGAAAATTGCAGATGACTGCAATGTAAATCTGTGGTAAAACCAGGGGGAATTCTCATGAATATCGAGGTGACGATCGAACTGCTGTTAAGATGGGTCCACTCAGAGCGAATCCATCTTAACAATGAGATGAAACACATGCCGCGGGGCACTCTCGTCATTACGACGAACGGTCCCAGGCGGATTTCGTACCTGAACCAGCTTCGTTCCGGAACTGGGTATACGTATAAGGGCATTGGTTCGGACCCAGTGCTCATTCAGCTGCTGGCTCGGAAGGCGTACATAAAGCAATATCGGGAAAGACTGGAGCGTCTGGAAACGCAACTTCAGGAATTACAAAAGAAATCGTCGGAACTGTTCCTAGAAACGATGCGTCTTGCACTGCCAAAACATTTCGAACTGATTCCCGATGACTGGCTTCTGGGGCGGAGCAGAAACGCGCTCTGCCCGGTGCTGGATGGCAGCCTGGCGCCGGAACCGATCGGGACGATGTTCCGAGGCAATTCTCCGGCCACGTGGATGAGGACGCCCTACAGAGCGAACGCTTCGTATCCGGAAGACCTGATCCACAGGACATCCAATGGGTTCAGCTGCCGGTCCAAATCCGAAGCCGGCATCACGGGGGTCTACGATGAACTTGGCATACCGTTCCACTATGACGAGGAGCTCGCGATTCGCATGGAAACGATCGCGCCGGATTTCCGCGGCATAAGAGGCGACGGTGCGTTCATATACCACGAGCACTGGGGCCTGCAGTCCGACGGCTACATCCGGCGAAATCTGGGGAAACTGCACAAATACGCATCGGAAGGCATTCTGCTAGGCCGCAATCTTCTGATCACGTGCGATGACGAATCCGGCGGGCTGAACCTGTCCTTGATACGGGAGCAGATCAGGGACATCTACCGGCTCGGGTGAATGCATCTCGCCGCTCAACCCCTTAGTTTCAGAATGTATTTGTTCATATAACCACTAAACAACTCGAAAAAATCTTACAGAGGTGAGTCAGGGGACGTTTCGCCTGACTCTTTCCGCTTGCCAATTGCTGCAGAAGAGAACGCTATATGCGCCTGGGTGCAGCGAAAAAACTGTTCCACATTATGCGGGTAATAGGAATTTCCTTTTTATATGGCATCCTGCCGCACATTCGAGTACAATAATTATGTATGGACTATTGCGAAACGGAGGTAACCATATATGCTCACAATCAATAAAACCATGAAAGACGGACAGATCATACTGGCGCTCGGCGGACGTCTGGACACGATCACTGCGCCGGATCTCGAACAGGCGGTCAAAGCACTGCCGGAAGACGCGCAGTCGCTCGTGCTCGACATGGAGAACCTGGAGTACATTTCCTCGGCCGGTCTGCGCGTGCTGCTGACGGCTCACAAGCGGATGGGCGGCAGAGAAGGCATGAAGGTCCGGAACGTAAACGAGACCATCATGGAGGTCTTCGAGCTTACCGGCTTTTCGGACGTGCTCGCCATCGAGTAAAGGAGGCCCGGGATGAAAACAGATGTGATCCGGATCAGCGCCGGCGGCGATGGCATGCCTGCCGCGCTGGAACAGACGGAAAAGGCGGCGGCCTGGCGCGGGCTTGACCCGAAACAGACGCTGCGCCTGCGGCTTTTGGCCGAGGAAATGATGGGCATGCTGCGCACCATCGTCGGAGGCGGCGAGTTCTACTACTGGGTCGAGACGGAAGGCGGCGATTTTTCGCTGCATCTGTCCGCGGACACGCAGGTGAACAGCGACATGCGCCGGGAACTCCTGAAGGCTTCCACATCGGGCAAGAACGCCGCGGCCACGGGATTCATGGGGAAGCTGCGCGACATCTTCACGCATATGTATGAACCAGACGCAAACGGCATGTCGCCCGTCGGCTACGGCTTCTACACCATGGAAGGCGGCATGTCCATCAATCCCGTCAGCGAGGGCCTGATGTACGGCTGGTCCCTGAACGCCTATCGCGACGCCATCGCCACGAATGCGCAAAAGGACGCGGAGGAATGGGACGAACTGGAGAAGTCCATTACGGCCAAACTCGCTGACGAGATCAAGATCTACATTCGCGAAAACAACGTGGAAATGGTCGTCGAAAAGACGTTTTAACGAACATTCCGGAGGAAGACCATGAGGAGTTTAAGATTTGGCAAGCGGCTGACGGCTCTCCTGCTGGCGCTCGCTCTGTGTCTGGGACTGATGCCCGGGACCGCCTTCGCGCAGGAGCCGGACTACAAGTTCACGCAGATCGAGTACATGTCGAGCATGATCGAAAACTACGTAACGAAAGGCTGCTACTATGCGGACGAGTGGTTTACCGCCGATCCTTCCGCGCGCAACGACGCGCTGGCGCTCCTCTCCGCGACGGTCGCTGCGGCTGCAGGGGATGAAGAACACGGCGCCGCGGCGCTCGAGGCGCTGGGGTTTACGGCTGCCGGCTACCGCTATGACAGCGGGGATGCGTCGGACTGCGCGTACTGCGCCGGGACGAAGACCGTCGCCATCGGCGGCAAAGAGCTGACCCTCGCAGCCGTCGTGTTCCAGGGCGACCGGTACGGCTTAAAGGGCTGGCAGCAGAACGTGACCGTCAACATCGACGGCGAAGACGGGCCGGATCATGCGTCCTACGCGCTGGCGGCAAACGCCTTCCTTTCGGATTTCGACGCGCTCGGGCTTGCCGATGCCGACGCGCTGTGGATCGTGGGGCAGAGCCGCGGAGGCGCTGTCGCGAACGTGGCGGCCGCCTATCTGCTGGACCGCGCCGAACACCCGGCGGTCTTCTGCCGCACGCTGGAATCGCCCCGCACGACGCAGAGCGCATCCGCGCACGACGCGCTGTACGCGGGCATCCACAACTATGTAGCGGACGACGATCCCGTCCCCATGATCCCGCCCTGGGACATGACCCGCTACGGGCAGGAGTTCATCTACAATACGGCGCCCATCGAGGACGTGCTGGCGGAGATGGCCACATTCAGCCCCGACGCGGCTGAATACGCAAAGGATTACGATCCCGATATTTTCGGCGGCAGCGTGAAGGACTACATGGAGATGCTCGTCGGCAATCTCGAAGAGGCCGCGCCGACGCGGGAATCCTATTCGGCGGCCGAAACGGTTGCCGTCGGGGGCCGTGACCCGGTCGAATGGACGTACCAGGGAGGCCTGCAGGCGCTGTGCCTCATCGTCTTCGGCGATTCGGACGACATGATGGGCCGCATGATCACGCTGCTGGGATACCTGCCGACGCTGGCCTACGCCGGGGTGGAGGAAACTTACGCAAAGGCTCAGGCTCCGGAAAACGCGGCGGAACTGCTCGCCGACGCGCAGAAGCGCCGCCTGACGGCAGCGTCCGACCTCCACTTTTTCCTGGCTTTCGGCGGGGAAACTCCCGTAACGACGGGCGATCTTTACGCGCTGCTGACCCTTCTGACGCCGATGACGTTCGATCTGTCCGCGGCAGCGGAAGAGGGATGGGAACTGCCGCCTTTTGAGGACTTCAACGCCATAGATTACATGGTAGGGTCAGGCCTCCTCACGATCCTGGAAGATACCATGACGCCGCTGTTTTCCCACCATCCCGACGCGATCATCGCGCGCCTTTCCCTGCTCGCGCCCGCTCCCGAAATGAAGGATCTGGCGATCGAGATCCCCGCGCCTGCCGCGCAGGATGCGGCCGATGCCGCGCCCAAGGCGCTGGCGCAGGCCGTGGAAGCGATGGATCATTCCTGGCTGACGCTGCAGGATGCGGCGTGGACGTCGGAGGATGAAACGCTGCAGGACGGCAAGGTCTATTACCTGAAGGCAGACTTGGCTGTAGAAGGATACAAGGTCCCGGAAGATGCGGCGGTCACGCTGAATGAACAGGCGCCGCAGAGCATGGAGCTCTCGGCCGACGGCGGCAAGACCGTCATTACGGCCGTCTGGCTCTTTGCGGTCGGAGAGCCGCAGAATGTCTCCGTGATCTTCGATGCGAACGGCCACGGAGAGACGCCAAAACCGGCCGAAGTCTTAGCCGGCACCGAGCTGGCGTATGCCGGACTGGAAATGCCGGACCTTGGCAGGGTCACCGATGAGGAAGGCACGTGGCGCTTCGACGGCTGGCTGGGCGAAAACGGCGAAAGCTGGGAGTCGCTGACCGCGGACGGGGAAATCGTGCTGAAGGCTTCCTGGACGAGGCTGATCGACGCGATCGAACTTACTTACGAGATCCCGCGCGTGGGCGATTCCGGGGATAAGCTGACGGCTGTATCCATCCCCGAAGGCGCTCCGTACCAGCTGGAAGTCGGCGAACTCCAGAACGGGAAATACATTACCGTCTCCGAGATCGCGAAGGAAGAGCCGCTGCACTTCAGCCTGTTCGTCAGTCCCGCCGGGGAAGGCATTGAATTCCTGACGAAGACGGACAAATCGGGAGACGAGATCTACGAGGGGACGATCACGATGAACGGCGAGCCGCTCGCATGTCCCTGGGGCAGCTGGAGCGTGTACCGCGAGATAG
>JAIKZT010000154.1 GCA_024682015.1 Clostridia bacterium | reverse complement strand
GGCGACGAAGGCGGCGCACGTGGAGGTCGTGTTCGTGGACCGGTTCAACGGCACGCTGATCATCAACGGCGACGTGGCGAGCGTGGACGCGGCTTTAAAGGACGTGCTCGACGTGCTGCACAACCTGATCGACTTCACCCCGACCGTCATCACGAGGACGTAGCCGCGGCGGAAAGGAAGCGCTTTGAAAAAGGTTTTGATGGTCGGCAACGTGGCCTGCGGCAAGACGACGCTGCTGCAGGCGATGGCGGGGCAGGAACTCGCCTATAAAAAGACCCAGTCCATCGAGGTGGTGGCGGGTCACATCGATTCGCCGGGCGAGTATCTGGAACGCCGCGTGAACCTGCAGAATCTGCTGGTAACGTCGGTGGACACGGATCTGGTCCTGTTTCTGCTCGACCCGACGCAGGAGCGGTACATGTATTCGGGCGGACAGGCGGCGGCTTTTCCCGTACCCGTGGCGGGGGTGATCACAAAGGCGGATCTGGCCAGCCCGGAGCAGATCGCGCAGGCGAAGGAACTGCTGGAGCTTACCGGCGCGGATCCCATCTTCGCCGTGAGCAGCTTTACCGGCGAGGGCATCGCGGAACTGCTGGCATTTTTGGAATAGGAAAGCAAAAGGCTGGCGCATGCCGCCAGCCTTCCCGTGTGCACCCATTTGGAAAGTCAATCCTTCTCGGAAGGCGATTGGCTTTCTTTTCTACGAAGCATTTCATCATGTCAACCCGCCCCCAAGAGCCGTTTCATGATATGATTGTGGAAAAGAAATGCTGTATGCGGGATGAAGATCCGTCCCAAAGGCGCCAAAGATGAACAAAACGGGAACACAGACAATAGAAACGCCGCGGCTTTTGCTGCGCAGATTCCGCCCTTCGGATGCGGAGGACATGTTTCGGAACTGGGCATCCGACCCGGAAGTGACGCGGTATCTGACGTGGCCGACCCATCCGGACGTTGAGGCAACGAGGCAGCTGCTGCGGGATTGGGAGGCTCACTATGAAGACGGAGCCTATTTCAACTGGGCCATCGAGGACAGGCAGACCGGGCAGGTGATCGGAGACATTTCCGTTGTGGCGCTGAACGAAAGCATCGAGGCCGCAGATATCGGGTATTGCCTGAGCAGGGCTGCCTGGGGGCAGGGAATCATGCCCGAGGCGCTGAAGGCCGTGATGGATTACCTGTTTGACGTGGTCGGGCTCAATCGGGTCGCCGCACGGCACGATGTGAACAATCCCAAGTCTGGCCGGGTGATGGAGAAGTGCGGCATGCGGCTGGAGGGCACGCTCAGAGCTTCGGATCGGAACAACTGCGGCATCTGCGACATCGTGTGCCGTTCCATGATCCGCAGCGACAGAGAGGCTTCCGGAGAGCTGCGCGTCGAACTGCAGGACCATGAGTGGCCGTTTACGCATGCGGATCACGATCGCCTGATCGCGCGCGCCATCGTGTTCGACGAAGATGGATGGTTTTACTTCGTGCGGGCAGAGCGTCATGACGAATTTGGGGATGCTACCCTGATCGAGACCTCGGGCGGAGGCGTGGAGCCAGGGGAACCCCTGGAGACAGCGATCCTGCGCGAGCTGGGGGAAGAGCTGGGCGCAGAGGCGGAGATCGTCTGCAAGATCGGCCTCGTGAGCGATTACTACAACCTGATCCACCGCCATAATCTGAACCACTACTTCCTCTGCAGGGCGCTTTCCTTCGGGGAAAAGCATCTGACCCGGGACGAGATCGAGGATTTCCACCTGAATACCCTGAAATTGACCTATGAGGAAGCGGTGTGCGAATATGAAAAGCGCAGGGACAGCCGGCTGGGCAGGCTCATTGCGAATCGCGAGCTGCCCATCCTGCGAAGGGCAGCCGAGATCCTGCGGAGAGAAAAAGACGGGCTTCGCCATTCGCTTTAGCGGGTAAAGCGAATGGGCTGCAGCGTCAAATGGGACAAGGAACCGTCCCCATGTCCCATTGTTTCGTGATATAATGAAGGGCGGAGGAAATGAAAGATGGACATTACAGGCATTCTGAGCGAGCATACGGCATTGATCGTCGACATCGGAGTGGGACTGCTGTTTCTGGTATTCGGACTGCTGGCTGCGAACCGGGGACTGTACAAGACCATCATCGGGGTCGTCGTGCTGGTATTGGCGCTGACGATCGGCATCATCGGCGCGAACGTGCTGACGGACCCGGTGGTCGAGCGAGTCTGGCCGCAGGTGGAAACGCGGATCGAGCAGAGGCTCGACGATACGGAGCGCCTGTCAGGCCTTGCAGCAGGTTTTGAGACGCTCGGAGAGGTCCTGGGGGAGGGCGTGGAAAAGCTGCTGTCCATCACAGGCAACAGGGACAACGCAAAATCTGCCGCGCGCGAGTACTCCGCGAATTCTCTGCTCAGCGGCCTGAAGGAAAAACTGATGGGCTTGGTAGACCTCTCGTTCCGCAAGCTCATGCATGTCATTCTCTTCCTGCTCTGTTCGCTGATTGGATTTATCTTGCTGCAGCCGGTGAGCGCGCTCCTGGGCAAACTGACGGAGGCTCCCGTCATCCGCACGCTGGATTGGCTGGGCGGCTTTGCCATCGGACTGCTCGAATGCCTGGTGATCGCGTACATCGTTACGAAGGTGTGCAGCCTGCGGGGCATTGCGTTCTTCGAGGATCTGGCGCCGGGTACGACGCTGCTGTCCTGGCTGCTCAGTCTGTAATACAGTTTAGTTTTCTGCTTTTTTCCGGAGCATTCGTTCCGGATTTTTTATTTTTTGAAAAATTTGAATTCATAGTGCAACTTTTCGCATCCGTCCGGGAGATATGTTATGAGAACTATTCTGAAGGAGTATAGGAAGGAGAAAAGAAATGATTTTCAGCGCAGAAGGAAAGAATATGCCGAAGAGGGAGGACAGGTTTGAAGAGATCCGTTCGTATATCGGCGCCGTCGACGAAGAGGGAGCGCCCAGAGCAGTCTCCTGCAAGGTGGAATACATCAGTAAGGGGAACCGTTTTATGATCCTCGATTTTGGACAGGGCGTTTACGGCTGGCTGTCCGGATGCCAGTCTGCAGCCGGTGAAAGAGAGAAAGGGTTCATCCGCGCGGGCGACCTCGTGGACGTGGAGGTCCTTTCCTTTGACCCGGAGACGAAGCGGTTCGTCTGCGCCAGAAAGGACAGGGTACGGCGCATCCACGAGGCCATGAAAGAGTCTGTTCGGAAGGGAGACATTCTGGAGGCCCGCGTGGTCAGAGGGACGAAATATGGCTATTTCGTGGATATCGGAGGGGGCAATACGGTCCTTCTCCACAACTCCATGATCGCCCGCAGCCTTGGCGACGAAAAGCCGTCCTTCGTCAAGGATCAGTTCATCCGCGTGATGGTGACCGGTTTCAGCCGCGCGTACGACAGTTTTACGGTCTCCTACAGGGACGTTCGTCCGGATCATGGCATTGCGATCGGTAATGTTTTTGCTGTTCGGCTTGAAGAGGAAACAGTCAGCGGCTTCTCCTGCCATCTCTGCCTGTATCCGGAAATGCACGGAAGCGTCTCCGGGAAAAAGCAGAACGCCAGATATCGCAGCGGGGAGATCCGGCGGGCCATCATCACCGGTTTTGAAAATGGCGGGCTGTCACTGGCGTTCATCTGATATCCCGCGATTCAGTTTGAGTCAAAAGAAACAGCGTTTAACAAGGAGGTATGAATCATGAAAAGCTATACGGTTGAAGCGATCGGTACAGTCCCCGAAACCATGGGAGACGTCTTTTTAGCCTGGAGAAGCGGGGGTATTCTCCGTCTGACAGCGCTCTGGTACGATGCGGAGGAGCGTATTCTGCATCTGGCCCTTCCGGAAGGCCGTACAGCGCTGCTTCCCAGAGAGGAAGGCGAAGGGGAATACGCCTTCCGTTCGCTGGTCGGGACCGATGTGTCCGTTCGCATCAAAGACCAGTGTTCGGAAACGCAATTTCTCTGCGAAAAACAGAGCGTGACCCGCCAGAGGGAGGTTCTGCTGTATTCTCTCAGTCCCGGAACGCTGGTCAAAGGCGCGACCGTGGTAAGCATGGTCGGTTACGGCGCTTTCCTGGACCTTGGCGGCATCATGGGCCTGCTGCATGTCAAAGAGATGGAAGGCCTGCCTAAGCATCCTTCCGAAAAGGTCGCTTTTCTCGACAAACTCGACGTCGTGGTAAAGAAAGTCGATCTTCAGGCGAAGCTGGTATACCTGACCCAGAACATGGAGTGCAGGCCTTCCGTAAAGGATCAGCTGACCTTTACGCTGCAGCGGCTGGTCGGATAGGGGATGATCCGGAATGGAGCTGCACGTATGGAATATTATGAACCGAAAGGAGCATTGAGATGAAAAGACAACTGACGGTAATTCTTCTGGTGGCAAGCTTGCTGATGGGCGCCATGGCCCTGACGGTCGCTGCCGCAACGGTCGAACCGCGCATCTATTGGGAAAACGAGCCGATTGCCGGCTGGCCGGATGGCCCGCTGGTCTCCTCCCGCACAGATCTGAAGGAGATCGCCGGGCTCATCCTTGCGGCTGCGGAGATGCGTGAACCGAATGTGGACCTGTCTTCCTTCAGGCTGAGCGAGGAAGAGTATCGGAACATCGCTGAGGAGGTCCTGTACACCCAGCATCCTGAGATGATATGGGTCAAGAGCTACGGCTGGAGCGAATATGATGGGTCTGTTCGGGAAGGCCTGTTCATGTATGATCCGACCGTAACGGAGGAGCGGATAGCGGATTATGAAAAGCAGATCGCATGGATCCTCTCCGGGGTCGATCCGCAGCTTTCGGATCTGGAAAAGCTTCTCGTCCTTCATGATCTCTTCGCACTGAGGGCGTATTACGACGACGATTTCAAGCAGTGCGAAGCGCACGATATCGTGTGCGACGGCATCGGCGTCTGCCGGGGGTATACCAAAGCGTATAACGATTGCCTGAAACGGCTGGGGTTTACGGTCCGCTACACGGCTAACTGGAACCACTGCTGGACGCTGGTCAAACTGGACGGTAATTGGTATAATATCGATGTTACTTGGGATGATTCCTCGGACCGCATCGGAAGCGTCGATCACACGTTTTTCCTGACGAGCGATGCGTTTCTGCAGGGGCGCGGGGAGTGGCCCCATGTCAGCCTTCTTTCGGGGGAGGACCTGCGGGCGACGGATGCGCGCTATGAGTCGGGCGCTTTCTGGGAGCACGTGAACCACGCCTTCATCGCCGTACCGAATGACGGGCTTTACTACCTGAAGCAGGGCGGAAGCGCACAGGCGCTGCAGCTCATCCGGCGCAGGAACGGCGCAGAGGAGATCGTTTTCTCGATGGACGCCGGATGGGGCGGAAATCTGGATATCTGGGGCGATGGCGCCCTGAGCGGGCTTTCCCGGCTGGGTGACGGGCTCTTCTTCAACGACAGCCGTCATATGTATCGGTTTGACCTGAATACGGGCAGTACCGAGACCGCATACGACGCAAAGTCCTGGGAGATCCTGTGCGGGTCATACATCCGCAGCCTGCCTTCGGGCGATTTCGTAGAGCTGGAACTGGCTCCCGAAGGGGAACAGCGCTGCATACGCCTTACAACGGTGGAGACGCTCTTTCCCATCCGGGCGGGAAGGAGGCCATGATGACGGAATGGATCCTTCGCTTCCGGCGCCGCAGCATTCTTCCTCCTTGGAGAGTCGTCCTGTCGATCACCCCCAGTGATCCTGAATTGGAACAAATGCTGCGCGCTTCCGACGAATCTCAATATGCGCCTCCTGTTTTCCTCATGGGAAACAAGGAGCTTGAGTTACGGGAGATCGTGCGCATCGATCTTCTGAAAAGAGAGGAAACATCATGAAACGATTTATCCCCATCATTCCTTTTTCTTCGAATCTGGAACCTGTTCTTTACGAACCGGTGGACAATGATGCGCTGAAGATGGATCGACAGACCCGTTTCCCCATTCTGGCTGTGATCCATGCCTATGCGCCGAAGGACGAGGAATGGATCTTGAGCCCCATCCTGACCGAAGGTCGGGATAAGTGGCTGAAGGTCTTTGTGGAAGAATTGGAGACGCTCTGCCGGGATGTGGGGATCGCCCCGCCCCGGCTGGAGCCCCTGAGCGTATCAAACGATGAGAGCGTGCGCAGCCAGATGAAAACGCTCGTCGCCATCCTGTCGCTCATGAAGGACGGCGAAGACGTATATGCCTGCATCACGGGCGGCACGAAGACGCTTTCGAACGTTCTTTCCATGGCGTTGCGGCACATTTCCGCTTTGCATCATAGCACCTCGCTGGAGTGCGTCGTCTATGGCCAGTTCGACCGCGTGAGCGGCGAAAGAAAGATATACGACATTACGGCGCTTTACCGCATGGAAGGGCTTATGGAACTGTTCGAGCGGGATCCGTCCGCCCATCCGGACCTGATGCTGCAGCTGCTCCTTCGCAATCTGTGAGGAAAAACGGATGAATGTCTATACAAAGGCATATTATGACGAACATATAAAACCCGATCTGGACGGTTTGAGAGACAGCTGCAGAAGCGTGAAGCGGCAGACCAGGGACGGCAGGGAAATAGACGGGTGGAAGGCTTTCAATAAAACGCTGGACGACACGCTGGACCGTTATGCCCAAAGCTGGCGGGAGATGGATGCCGCGGGCTGTCCTGATGCGGCTGGCGCCCTGCTGATCGTATGGAAGCTGGCGGAGGATTTTTTCGCGGAACGCTTCATCGCGGGCAGGCTGAGCCGGCTGATGCACTCAGCTCCGAAGCAGTTCCGGGAAAAACTGGAGGATGCCGCCGTAAACGAACTGCTGAATGGCATCATGACGTATGACCCGGCCAAAGGCTCTCTGTCGGCTCATCTTTCCTTCCTGGTGCCGCGGCGGCTGAACGATGTGGGTCTGCCGGACGAGATCGAAGTGGAGGAGTGGGAGAGTAGCGCGCCTCTTGAGGATCATCCGCTCCGTTCGCAGGAAGATCCGGAGTACAGACTTCTGGTAAAAGAGGCCGCAGAGGATCTGCTGATGGGGCGCGAGTACCGCGTATTGGGAATGACGGAATCGCTCAGCCGCACGAAGTCCGCCGAGGCAGCGAGGCTTGACTGGTATCGGCTGTTCTATACGGAGTTCGTGACCGTCAACGCGCAGGCATACGGCATTGCGGATATCTTTTCGGAGAGGCGTCTGTTCGCGGCGCTGCAGAAAGACTATCTGGACCATTACATGGAGGCATCCCCCTGCGGCAGTCTGCTGCAGATGGTCTCGAATACCCTTCGCCCGCTGGGAGACATCTCCTGGTGTCCCGCGGAGAAGGCCGGCAAACGGCTGTATTTCGAGGATGCGAATGCGCGTTTCCCGGCGGGCATATCGCTCCGGTGGCTCGGCCTGCAGAGGAGCCCGGAGGATCACCGCCGTAAAAGCGGCGAGTCCGAGCGGTCCCGGATGCGCAAACGCTTTGAAGAACAGTGCTCGCTGTTTCGATCTGAAACAATGCAGTTGCCGCAAAAGGAGAGGGATCCATGGAAGAAACCCTGAATTTCGAGTTCCTGAAAGATCTGGGAAGGCATTTTCATAGCGAGCGGGAGCGGGAATGGATCGAGCGGCTGTACGGGCATTGTGCCAATGCGGAAAAATCCGTCCGATACGGGTTGGATCCGGGCAACTATTCGCGCCATGCAATCGAAACGATGCTCAAGTTCCTGGTCGAAAAACGCGCGCCGCAGACGGACGTGCATAAGCTCAACAATCCGGCATTGGAAAAGGATGAGGCTGTTGCGGAATTCCTGTTCAGCGGCATCGCCAACGCCATATACGATTATTTATACTCCGATCACCCTGCCAAGAGCCGTTTTTACGATCTGGTGACCTCCGTCATCAAGGGGGAGAACAACGAAGCTTCCCATTTTGGCAGCCCTGGATATGAGACGATAGGAACGGGAGACCGGAACATGAGATTGCTGCGCGTCGTCGCAGTGGCTTTCTGCGTGCATCTGGGCGTTCTGCCCGAGTTGTACGCCTACCGTACGCCAAGGGACTTTCTTTCTTCATGTTATGACCGGATCCGGGCGTTTTTCTCGGGAAATGGGTCGCTTTCTCCAACGGACAGAGGCAGGCGGGTCCGTCTTTCCGACATTCTGGAGCAGACGCCTGAAGGGATACGGCTGACCAATGAAACGCCACACCCCGCGTTTGAACTCCGCTATGTGGAGAACGAATCGAAGCGGCCTTCCCGCATGTTGGAAGCGGACTGGCGGGTAAGCGGGGAAAAGTGGCGTTCCAAACAGGAAAGATTCGAGATCCGGATGAGGTATGCCTGCGCCTGGTACGAAGAGGGGGTTCTCAAAAGGGGCTATAATGGAGGGTACGACACGAACAATCGTGATGTGCCCGAGGTGTCCACCTTTACGCTTTTCGATGTGGGTGAAAAACCGCACATTGTCTGCCTGCTCATCAATCCTGTCACGAAGACGATCGTGGGGAAGAGAACCTGGGGACGGGAAGAGCCGGCCGTTTCCGGCTCGGTGGAACTTCCCTCTCCTGATCTTTCGATGGAAGCGTGGGAGACGGACCTGTGGGAGAGAATGCGCATTGCAAAATGCCACAGGGTCGCTGCAGCCTGCATCGCTGTCGCTGTCCTGGCAATTGCGTTTACGGCGGCTATCAAACCCTTGTTTCGCGATGCTTCTGCAGAGGCTGTTCCCCGGGTGGAATACCCCGTTGAGGTGGCAGACGTCCTCAGCAGGCCTTCCAGTCCCGCTTACCAATTTGTTCCGGCAGAAGAACCTCCATTCATTCTCAGCGTATTGGGAATGGTGCTCCATACGGAAGATGCGTACTGCTTTTTACAGGACACTCCCATCGACATACAGATCCCGAGGCCGGAGCGGGTCAAACAGGTCTATTATCAGCTGGGTGAGGGGTCTCGGCAACGGTTCATCGGGACGAGCCTTACGCTTCCGGAGGATTCTGCAGATGCGGGTCCTGTCCCGCTTTACGTCTATGCGGAATTGGACGATGGAACATGGACTTCCCGCAACACCTATTACCGGATAAGCCTGTGCCGCGATATCGCTTCGGCAGACAAGGCTTTTCTCGTCTGCGCAAACGGAAAGGCGCTTTCTGAAACGGAGCCGCTCGTCCTCCCTTCGGGAGAGCACTGCCTCGTCGTGCAGCAGCGCGGTGGCAATGAACTCGCAGAGATCTTCTGTGACTTCGGTTCCGGAACGCAGACCATACCCGCGGATGGCGGCTGCTGCCTTCTCTACACGCCGGAAGAAGGCGACTTTACCCTTAAGCTGAAGGCCAGACTTGCCAACGGGGAAGAAACGGGGGTGTCCACGTATCCCCTCAGCATAAAACCCGTTTCAGCCGCCGCAGAACTTCTGCCGGAAATCGAGGTCAGCATCGGAGAACACATCTTGTCGGCGGACAAGGCCTATATCATTGACGATCCGACGGTCAAACTCGCCATTGCGGATGGAGCGGACGTTCAACGCATCTATTACAAGATCGGCCTGTCAGACATGCAGTATATTCAGGGAGGTTCCGGCTGCTCGGTCGAGATCCCTGCGCGGTTTGCCAATACGGGCGGATTCTCTTTCTATGTAAGCTATACCACTTCCGACGGCACGCAGAAGCCCTGGGTACTTTACGAGCTGGATTATCGCACGCTTCCGGATCCCAAGGTCCAGTCGAACGGAGTCGTGTTCAGCTCGAATAACGCCTATGTGCTCGATGCGGGGGATGTTCTGACCGTTTCCGTGGATGGCGTGGAAGCGAAGGCGCTGTCCTGGGCATTCGGAGAAGGCGAGGACGTATTCCGCACCGAAGGAGGCGGGCCTTGGGAGATCGAAATCCCTCGGGATCTTGCGGATGCAGGGCAAGTGTATTTCAGAGTATCCTACGATACGGTGGATGGAAAAAGCAGCGTCTGGTTGCCGTACACCTTGAACATACAGCGCGACTGAAACAGCCGCAGCCCTTAAGGGATCGTGACCCTGCCATACGAAATATTTCAAAGCAAGGCGGCAAGCGCCTTGCTTTTGTGATATACTTAAATTTGCGGCAAGAGGGGATGCCGATGCTTACAGGGATGTGGAGAGTGGAATGATCCAGCTGCTGACAGATCTCGTATCGGTAACGGTATCCGCCGTCATATTGCCCATCCTGGAGTTTCTGGGCATGGTGCTCGGCGGGCTTTTCACCGCCGTTGTGGCGGCGGCCGGCGCGGTCTGGACCTGGTTTTCCGGTCTGCCCGTCGTTTCGAGCGTCCTTGGCCTGCCGCTGATCGCCGGGATCCGCGAGGTCCTGGCCATTCCCATCGTCCACTTTGCCAACCTCGTCCGCAAGGGCTTCGTCTGGAAGCGCCGCGGCACGCGGGCGCGCCGCTGGTGGGAGGACAAGGGAAGAGAAAAATTTGGAATGAAGCACAAAGAGGTGAATCATATGACGAAAATTGATATCTACTCCGGCTTCCTGGGAGCCGGCAAGACGACGCTCATCAAGAAACTGGTCAAAGAAGCCTACGCGGGTCAGAAGATCATGATCATCGAGAACGAGTTCGGTGAGATCGGCATCGACGGCGGCTTCCTGCAGGACGCCGGCGTGCAGGTGCGCGAGATGAACTCCGGGTGCATCTGCTGCAGCCTTACGGGCGACTTCAAGACCGCGCTGAAGATGGCGCTCGAGGAGTATTCTCCGGACCGCATCGTCATCGAGCCGTCCGGCGTAGGCAAGCTGTCCGAAGTTGCGGCGGCCGTCATGGCGACGGGCGATGAACGCCTGGAACTCGGCGGGCTCACGACCATCGTCGACGCGTCCAAGTGCAAGTTGTACCTGAAGAACTTCGGCGAATTCTTCAAGGATCAGGTCGGCTCCGCGCATACGATCGTGCTCAGCCGCACAGGCAAGCTCTCCGCGGCGAAGGTCGAGGAGGCCGTCGCCTTGCTGAAGGCGCTCAACGACAAGGCGCAGATGATCACGGCGGACTGGGACGATCTGGACGGCAAGGACATGCTGGCCATCATCGACGGCCGCGACGCGCTGTCCGAGGAGCTCGAGGCGCTCATCCGCGCTCACGTGGAGGAGGACGCCAAGTGGGAGGCCGAGGACGCTGCGCACGAGCACGATGAAGACGATGAGGACGAGTGCTGCTGCGGTCATCATCACCATGACCACGATGACGACGATGATGATCACGACGAGCACGAGCATCACCATCATCACCACGACCACGATGACGACGATGATGACCACGACGAACATGAGCATCACCATCATCACGATCACGATGACCACGACGAACACGGACATCACCATCACCACCACCATCATCACCATCACCACGACGGCGAGCACGACGCGGATGAGGTGTTCAGCAGCTGGGGGGTCACGACGGCGGCCCGCTTTACGACGGAGCAGATCGAGGAGGCGCTCAAAGCGCTGGACGACACCTGGACCTACGGCTTCGTGCTGCGGGCGAAGGGCATCGTGCAGGACGCCGAGGAGGGATGGATCCACTTCGACTATACGCCCGGCGAGATCAACGTGCGCAAGGGCCCGGCGGCAGCCACCGGCATGCTGTGCGTCATCGGCGCCCAGATGAAGGAAGACGAAGTCAAGAGCCTGTTTGGAGTCGCGTAAATGGCCAAAGAACTGCCCGTCTACCTGTTTACGGGGTTCCTCGAAGCAGGCAAGACCACATTCATACAGAATACGCTGGAAGATCCCAACTTCAACGCCGGCGAAAAGACGCTCGTCCTGCTGTGCGAGGAGGGCCTCGTCGAGTTGCGCCACGAGCGCTTTTGGGAGGATAACGTTGTCGAGGAGGTCCTGGATGACCCCTCGCAGATCAACACGGCTTTCCTGAAGGAGCTGGAGAAAAAGCACAAACCCGAGAGGGTCATGCTGGAGTACAACGGCATGTGGATGCTCGACCAGCTGTTCCAGGAGATGCCCGAGAATTGGATCATCTACCAGGAATATAACTTTTACGACGCGAACAGCTTTCTCGCGTACAACCAGAACATGCGCCAGCTCGTCTATGACAAGCTGAAGAGCGCGGACTGCGTCGTGTTCAACCGGTACCGGGAGGGCATGGACCGCATGCCGCTGCACAAAGTCGTGCGGGCCGTGTCCCGGCGGCCGGACATCTTCTACGAGCTGCCTTCGGGAGACGCCATCGTGGATGACATCGAGGATCCGCTGCCGTTCGACGTGAACGCGCCCGTCATCGACATCAAGGACGAGGACTACGCGCTGTGGTACCGCGACCTGTCTGAAAACATGCCCAGTTATGAGGGCAAGACCGTGCGCGTCAAGGGCATCACCGGCGCTTCCGGCGTTTTGACCGGCAGCGACTTCATCTTCGGCCGGCAGGTCATGACCTGCTGCATCGAGGACATCCAGATGGCGGGGCTCGTGTGCGAATGGAACGGCGTGAAGCCGGCCAAGCGCAGCTGGGTCACCGTTACCGCCAAGATCCGCATCGGCAAGAGCAAAGCGTACGGAGCCAAAACAGGGCCCATCTTAGTGGTCCAGAAGATAGAGGGCGCGACCGAACCGGAGCAGCCCGTTGCAACGTTTTATTGAGAAAGGTGGAACACTAACATGATGAAGGAATTCAAGGCATTCATTTCCCGCGGCAACGTGATGGACATGGCGGTCGGCATTATCATCGGCGGTGCTTTTACAGCCATCGTCAGCTCCCTGGTTGCCGACATCATCACGCCTATCATCGGCATGATCCTCGGCGGCGTTGATTTTACGGCGCTGGCCATCACCGTCGGCAGCGCGCAGCTCACGTACGGCAACTTCATCCAGGCCATCATCAACTTCCTGCTGGTGGCATGGGTCCTCTTCATGATCGTGAAGGCCATGAACAAGATGAAGAAAAAGGAAGAGGAGAAACCGGCCGAGCCTGCCGCTCCCGCCGAGCCTCCCGAGGACATCGTCCTGCTGCGCGAGATCCGCGACGCTCTGAAGAAATAAGGCGCCCGGCTTAGCCTCCGGCGCAAAAACCCCCGGCAGTACACGTGCCGGGGGTTCTTTTTTATGTTTTCAGTTTCTTCGCAGATATTCCAGGATCGACTGCAGCAGCTGCTGCTCGCTGATGAAGAATACGAGGCCCGGATTGGGCAGGGGGAAAACGAAGGCTCCAGCTTCTTCTTTGGCCGCGATGGCGATGGACGGTTCCTGCCGCGGAGCAGGCTGCGGCGGTTCATCCGCGGACAGCGCGCTTTTCAGCGATTCGCCGAGCGAGGCGATCGTCTGCGGACAGCCGGCCGTATGCAGCGTGCCCCTGTCGCGCAGGAAGCGCTGGAATTCCTCGTCAAAGGCTTCCGCCTCGCCCGTGCGGTAGATGCGCATGACGGGGCGGCACAGGGCGAAAAAGTTTCCCTGCTCCTTTTCCAGCGCCCGCACCATGGTCCGGCCCGTGATCAGCACGTTTCCCATGCCCTCCGTCTCCTCACCGATGGACAGGGACGTGATGGCCATCTTGCCCTGCAGGATGAAGCAGGTGCGCTTGTAGATGCCGTCCCGGATGCGCGGGCAGTAGAAGGGTTCGATGTGGCCGCACATATAGAGGGGCATCCAGCCGCGGATGGCCTGCAGCATCTCGGTAATGTCGCGGCTGAGGCTGTGGGCGATGCGCACGCGCCCGCCGGCGCGCAGGATCTGGGCCATCTTCTGCATCCAGGTGTCCAGAAACGCGCGGTCTTCGGTCAGCCAGGACATGTTCTCATCGGAGTGCAGGGTGAGCCGTGCGGAAGCTCCTTCCGCCAGCGCGCGGTCCAGGAAGAGCAGCACGGCCTTGCGCTTGCCCGCATTGCCGAAGAAAAAGCTGTCGGTCTCTTCCGGAAGGGCAATGCTACGGTCACCCTTTGCGCTTTCCCGAGGCAGGTTTGCGGCGTCATCTGAAAGCCAGCCGGTCAGCATCTTCGCCGCTGCATCCGTCTCGCCCGGCCATTGGCCGCTTCCGCACTGCAGCAGTTCCTCAGCCGCGCTGATGAGGTAAGGCTCGCGGATCTTGCGGGCGAAATAGGTGCCTGCCGGCTCGATGAAGGGCTGTTTTCTGGGCACGCCGCGCTCTCCCCGCCGGATGCGGCTGATGTGGGACGTGTCGAAATTCAAGGCGCGGGCGAGCATGCTGTTCGTCGTACCTGTGAGGGTCATGAGCCTGTCCAGTTTTTCGGAAAAGATCGTTGCCATGGGGTTCTCCTCGGTCTGAAAGCGATGGAATACGGACTTTAGCGGGCAGGCAAACGATCGCCGGCCCTCTTTGTCATAACATGTGACAGGTCATTTGTCAATGTCAAATGCTTTCGGGGACGGTGCGGGAAACGACTTTTGCGGGTACAATGAAGAAGTCAATAAAGATGCGCCGCAGGCTATGCCTGTGCTGAACCCGTCTTTATACGAAACGGCCCCGGAGTCCACCATATCCGGGGTCGTTTGTTTATTCCAGATCCACGAGGTCTCCGAGCTTGTAGCCGCCCCGCTCCTGGGAGGCGAGCGTTTCAGAGATCTCGTCGAGCGCTTTTCGGACCTCGCATTCCAGTTCCCGGGCGGATTCCCTCACGACGCCCATGCGGAGCGCCGCCAGCTGGATGAGCCCATCGGACGTGGCGACGCGCACGTGATAGTTTTTGCCGATCTCGTGCACGAGGGATTCGATGTACTGGTCCGCGCTCTGGTTTTCCTTCGTGTAGGCGATATGGATGCCTCCGGCGTCCTCGCGGCTGCCCGGGTTTCCTTTCACCTTGTAGCCGTCGAACACGAGCACGAGTTCCCCGCCGCGGTATGCCTGAAAGTTGACAAGCATTTCGATGAGTCTCTCGCGCGCCGCGGTGAAGCTCTCCTTCGCCAGCGCTTTCAGTTCGGGCCAGGCAAAGATGATGTTGTAGCCGTCCACGATGAGGTAATCCTTGCGCAGCTGTCGCTCTCTGGCTTCCTTTTTCGCCCGTTCTCCGCGGGTCACCGCCGTAAAGACGGGCCGCTTGATGGGGCCGAACTCCCGGTCCATGATGGCTTCCAGCGCCCGCTCGTCCAGATCGAGGCTGCGGGTGCTGCGCGCCTTGGGGGAGGATTCCTCCACGACCTCGCCTTCCTTTACGCGAAGTCCGCAGTCGATGTGCGCGAAATCCCAGACCCTGTCCCACTTGACGTTTACGCCGGCGCCGTGGGAGCAGAACACGGAATCCGCCGGGTTTTCAGCGTCGCGGTCCGCGTCGTAGCCGACCGCTTCGATCACCTTTTCCGTGTTGTGGCAGGGGTAATACCCTTCGTAGCGCAGCGCCAGCCTGCCGCGGCCCCGGGTGTAAGACAGCAGTTCCTTCTGGTAGCGCTGCATCTCGGAGACGGGCGCCGTGCCCGTCAGCAGCATGCTGTCCACGCTGTCGCGAGGTCCTTCGAATTCCGCGTGCATGGCCTTCAGGTCGCCGATGGCGCGTCCGACGGACTCCGCGGGCACTTCGAGGCGGAAGCGGTACCAGGGCTCGAGCAGGATGTTCTTCGCCGACCGCAGGCCCTGCCTTACCGCGCGGTACGTGGCCTGGCGGAAGTCACCGCCTTCCGTATGCTTCAGGTGGGCTTTCCCTGCGACGAGCGATATCTTGATATCGGTGATGGGCGAGCCCGTCAGCACGCCCAGATGCTCCTTTTCGGCGAGGTTCGTCAGGATGAGCCTCTGCCAGTTCAGGTCCAGATCGTCCACGTGGCACAGCGATTCCAGGATGATGCCCGACCCTTCCGGCAGGGGTTCCATCAGAAGCTGCACCTCCGCGTAGTGGCGCAGCGGTTCAAAGTGACCCACCGCCAGCACGGGCTCTGCGATGGTCTCCTTGTACAGGATGCGGCCGTCCTCGATGCGCACCTGCATGCCGAAGCGGTCCTCGATGAGCTGCTGCAGCACCTCCGTCTGCACGTCGCCCATGAGTTGCGCTTGGATCTCGGAAAGCCGCGCGTTCCAGACGATGCGCAGCATGGGATCCTCTTCCGCCAGCTGCGAGAGCTTCTGGAGGGCGGTCGTCGTATCCGTTCCGTCCGTCGGCACGATGCGGTGAGCCAGCACGGGTTCCAGCAGCGGCTGCCGTGCGGCCTGTTCGCCTCCGAAGGCGTCTCCCGCCACGGTGAGGGCAGGTCCGACGAGCGCGCCGACCTGACCCGCCGAAAGCGCCTGCACGGCCTCGAACTTCGCGCCGCTGTACAGGCGGATCTGCGTGATCTTTTCGGGAGCAGCCACCGGCAGTTCCTCTCTCACCTTCAGCTGGCCGCCGGTCAGCTTGACCCAGGTCAGCCGCGTGCCGTCCTCGGCGCGCGTGATCTTGAACACGCGGCCCTGCGTTTTGTCCGGGTAGAGCCTGGGTGCAAGGCAGGAGGCCATGCCGTCCAGAAAACCCCGCACGCCTTCGAGCTTCAGGGCGGAACCGAACCAGCAGGGGAAGAGCTTGCGAGAGGAGACAAGGCTCTGCACCGTCGCCGCGGACAGCTTGCCTTTTGCCAGAAATTCCTCCAGCGCGGCCTCGTCCTGCAGCGCGATGGCTTCCGCCGCGCCCTGCGCGGTCATGTCCACGCAGCGCTGCGAGAGCTTGCCCTGCAGCAGCCTCATCACTTCAATGCGGTCCGCGCCGGGCAGGTCCATCTTGTTGACCCACACAAAGACGGGCACGCCGTAGCGCTTCAGCAGGCTCCAGACCGTCTGCGTGTGCGCCTGCACGCCGTCCGTGCCCGAAATGACGAGGATGGCATAGTCCAGCACGGAAAGCGTGCGCTCCATCTCCGCGGAGAAGTCCATGTGGCCGGGGGTGTCCAGCAGGGTCACCCGGAAGGGCCCCAGGTCGAACAGGGCCTGCTTGGAGAATATGGTAATGCCCCGGCGCCGCTCGAGGCGCTGGGTGTCCAGAAACGCGTCCTTATGGTCGACCCTACCGAGGGCTTTGATGGCGCCGCTTTCGTAGAGCATGGCTTCGGCCATGGTGGTCTTGCCCGCGTCCACGTGCGCGAGGATCCCGACAGTCAGATTATTCATGCTACAATTTTACCACATGGCAGTTTTGTGGTATACTGTATCTGAGGCACCAGCCCCACAAAACATATTAAGGAGGTTTTGTTATGTTTATCACCATTACCGGCAAGAATTTCAACCCCAGCGATAAGCTCGAGGCGACAGTCGAAAAGAAGTTTGCCAAGCTCGACAAATACTTTTCGAAGGAAGCCAAAGCGGCCATCATGTGCAGCGAAGTCAAGACCGGCCTGTGCAAGATGGAGGCGACGATCTACGCTGCGGGCATGATCTTCCGCGCTGAGGAATCCAGCAACGACATTTATTATTGCCTGGACAAGGTCATCGACAAACTCTCCACTCAGATGTCGCGCTTCAAGACGAAGCTCGTCAGACGCCATAAGGAACAGAAGGATATCATCTTCGAGGAGATCCCCGATGCAGCGCCCACTGCCGTCGAGGAAGAGAAGGGCATCGTGCGGACGAAGCGTTTCCGCCTCAACCCCATGTCCTCCGAAGAGGCCATCCTGCAGATGGAACTGCTGGAGCACAATTTCTTCATCTATAAAGATGGAGAAAGCGGCGGCATCAACGTGGTCTACAAGAGAGAAGACGGATCTTACGGACTTCTGGAGACCGAGGAGTAGATTTTCGCCCGGGGTCATCCCGGCCGCATAAACAAGCAAAACGGCCCTGCCTGAAACACGGCAGGGCTTTTTTATGGGCGGGGGCTTTATGCGGCGGGATCCTCCGAAGGAGCCGCCGGCGCATCTTCGCAAAGGCGCAGAGTCTCTGTTTCTCGCTCGTAGAGGTAGGGCGTATCCGACAGGTAGTCCTCGAAGTCCACGGAGATGGCCAGGATCTGGCGGAATGCCTCCGTCATGGCCGGTTCATCGAGATCCTGTCTCGGCCTTACGATGACCCCCTGCAAGCTGTCCGGCAGGATGACCAGGTCACTGCCCCACTCTTCGGAGAGACTTCGCAGCATTTCCTTGTCCAGAAGGCACGCGGCGCCGCAGAAAGCCTTCTCACAGGCGGCGTAGACGGACAGGCCGTCCCGGGTGAATTTCGCCGGGAACTGGCGGAACGTGTTTTCACAGGCCGTCTGAAGCAGTTCCTCCGCCGTGAGCCCCATGTCCGCGGCAATGTCCTCGCTGATGATGCAGAGGCCGTAATCGTTGTTCGGACCGGGCCTGACGGACACCGCGATGGCCGCGAGATCCAGGAAATCCTTGTGCGGCGTGTGCTTCAGCAGCGTCTTGTTGCGCTTGCGGTTGATGAGGGCCATCTGCAGATCCTTCTCGCGCACGGGGATCTCCTCGCCTTCGTCCAGGATCATGTCCGTCATGTCCTGCGGGGCGTAGAACTGCAGCAGGCGCGCGATGTGCCGCATGGCGCTTTCGATGTCCTCTCCCAGCAGCACGCGGCTGTAGGCGTCCTGAAAGTGAAAGCTCGGAAGCGCCTTCACGTCCGAGCCTGGCGGCTGCAGGTGGAACGACTGAATGACGCGGTTGATGCTGCAGACTTGCGTTTCCTTCAGCGTCCAGCCGCGGTATTTGTCCCGGGGCAGGTATTCGGCGATGTGAAGGCGCACGTATTTTCTGAAAGTGTCGTAAGAAATCATGGTTTCCTCCTTGATAGACGTTGGCTGATGTGACAGATTATGCCAATACTATATCATTGATGGAAATCATTGTAAAGGAAATAATGTAAAATAAATAAAAAATTAAGTATGATGCCGATAATTCCTGCCGCGCGCTCTTTTCATCCGCGGGGACTTGTGGTATACTGTTTTCGTTTATACGAGGAGGTGATTCGTCCTTATGGACGCTGGAAGTATTTCCGTTATTCCGCGATATTTAGTTTTCATAGCGTTGCTGCTCCTGGGAGGCGCGTATTTTGCCGCGGCCGAGACGGCTTTTGCCTCGGTCAGCAAGATCCGCATGATCTCCGATGCTGATGATGGCGACGCCAAGGCGAAGAAGGCTCTGTTTGTGCTGGACAACTTCGACAAGGCGCTCACCACGATGCTCATCGGAAACAATGTCATGCACATCGCATGCTCCTCGGCGGCAACGCTTTTAGCATCCAAACTCTGGGGCAACCGCGCCGTCACGGCGTGCACGTTCGTCACGTCGTTCGTCGTGTTTCTCTTCTGCGAGATGATCCCCAAGTCCTACGCCAAATCCTGCTGCGAGTCCCTGGCGCCGCGCATCGCGCCGTCGCTCATCTTTCTCATGAAGATCCTCACGCCGGTCAGCTTCCTTTTCTCCGGAGTGACCCGCCTCGTCACGCGCCTCGCGGGCACGGACGGCAGCGAAGAACCTACCGTCACCGAGGAAGAGCTGTTCGACATCATCGAGAACATCGACGAGGAGGACGAGATCGACGAAGATGCCGCCGAACTCGTGCAGTCCGCCCTCGAATTCACCGTAAAGACCGTCAATTTCGTGCTCACGCCCTGGAACGCCACCGTGAAGATCAGCCGCAGCATGTCCGAGGAGGAGATCCTGCAGGTCATTTCGGAGGGTCACTATTCGCGCCTGCCCGTCGTGGACGAAGAGGGGAACATCGAGGGGATCCTGCACATCCGCAAATTCCTGAAAGCGAAGATCCGCGGCCGCAAGGCGCTGAAGAGCCGCTCCATGCTCGACAAGCCGTTCTATCTGCCGCTGTACCTGCCCATCGACGAGGCTTTGAACGAGCTCAGCAGCCACCGGTCCCACATGGCCGTCGTGAAGCGCGGAGACGGCAGCATCGCCGGCATCGTTACGGTCGAGGACATTCTGGAGGAGCTCGTCGGGGAGATCTATGACGAAGAGGAGGGAGGGATGCCCAAATGATCCTGAACATCCTCTTCATCATCTGCCTCATCGCGCTGTCCGCGTTCTTCTCCGGTTCGGAGATCGCCTATGCGGGCGCCAGCGAGATCCTGCTGCGCAAAGCCGCAGAGGAAGGGCAGAACACGGGCGCCAAGCGCGCGTACGGCCTCAAGATGCGCTACGATACGGCGCTGATCACCATTTTAATAGGAAACAACCTGGTCAACATCGCCTCGTCCGCCGTCGCGACCGTCATCGCGGTCTCGCTGCTGGGCGATGGGGGTGCCTGGCTTGCCACGGCGGTCATGACCGTGCTCATCATCACGTTCGGCGAGATCACGCCGAAGATCCTCGCGAGCCGCAAGCCCGAAGTCTTCAGCGTTGCCGTCAGTGGGCCACTGAAGGTGCTGGTCTGGGTCACCGCACCGCTCGTGGCCGTGTTCAACGCGCTCGTAAAGCTCATCTCGGGCCTGTGGGAGAAGAGCGTGGTGGACGAAGCCGTTACGGAGGACGATCTGGAGACGATCTTCGAAACGGCCGAGGACGAGGGCGTGCTCGATGAGGACACGTCGGACCTGCTGCAGAGCGCGCTGGATTTTGACGACGTGCTGGCGTACGAGATCATCACGCCGCGGGTCGACATGGAGGCGATCGACATCGAGGATCCGGAGGAGGAGATTGTCGACCACCTGCTGTCGACGCAGTTCTCGCGCCTGCCGGTCTACGAGGATACGCCCGACAACATCATCGGCATCGCGCACGTCAACCAATGCCTGCGCGTCATGGCTACGGGCGAGCCGTTCGACCTGCGCAGCGAGATGATGGAGGCGCATTTCGTCCACAAGACCATGCCGCTCGACGACGTGTTCGAGACCATGCAGCAGGAGGGCTGCCACATGGTCGTGGTCACGGACGAGTACGGCGGCACGATGGGCATCCTGACGATGGAAGACGTGCTCGAGCAGATCGTCGGCGAGATCTGGGACGAAAAGGACGTGATCGACGAGGAGTTCGTCGAGCTTGACCCGACGCACTTCGAAGTGGACGCCGACATGCGCATCGAGGACTTCTTCGACGAAGTCGATCTGGACATCGAAGAGCTCGACGACGACAACGCCACCGTGGGAGGCTGGGCCATCGAAATGCTCGGCGGCTACCCGCTCGTGGGCGACAGTTTCGAATACAAGAACGTGCGCCTGACCGTCACCGAAACGGAGGGCATGCGCGTGACCGAGCTCGCGGCGGAGATTTTGCCCGAGCCGGAGGAGGAAGAGTAGAGGATTCGCTTCGACGCTCCCTGAGCCTGTCGAAGGGAGAAAACAAAACGGACCCTTTCCGGGGTCCGTTTCTCATTTGTATCAATTTCTTTGTGCTATTCCTGTTCCTTCAGCCAGGTCTCGAACGTCTTGACCGGCCGTCTCTTGTGCTCACTGCGGGAGTGGAAGCGGTCCAGAATGGCCTTCTGCTCGTCCGTCGCTTCGCCCGTATAGAGGAAATGGTCGATCGCGGCGTACGAAATGCCCATCTCGTCCTCATCCGTCTGACCCTCGAACAGGCCCGCGGACGGCGCCTTGTGGAGAATGCTCTCAGGTCCGTTCAGGAATGCCAGGAACTCGAAGACCTCGCTGGCCGTAAGGTCTGCGATCGGGTTGAAGTCGCTGGCGCCGTCGCCCCACTTGGTGAAGTAACCCATGTAGATCTCGCTGCGGTTGCCGGTGCCCGCCACGAGGCGGTTTTCGGATGCGCCGATCGTATACAGCGTCGTCATGCGCAGGCGCGGGGCGATGTTCGTAAGGCCTGCCTGGTTCACCTCCGTGACCCCATTCAGCGCCGCCAGCTCCGCTTCGCGCACGGGCGTTAGGTCCACCGTGCGGGTCTCGATCCCGAACCGCTCCGCCAGTTCCTTCCCATCCTCGGCATCAATTCCGTAATTTCTGCGGCTTGCGCAGGGCATGATGATTCCCACGGTATTGTCGCAGGCTGCCTTGCAAAGGATGCCAACGAGGGCCGAATCCTTGCCGCCGGAGTTGCCGAATACGATACCATTGGCATGAGCGTCCGCCAGACAAGACCGAATAAATTCAATGCGTTTTTTAAATTCTTCCTTATAATCTCTCATAGCTTTTCACCTCACAGTACAATTTTACTACGCCTGCGGGCTCTTTTCAAATGGTTCGGCAGGGGTTTCAAAAAAATTACTTGTCACGCTTTGTGAAGATATGGTATATTTTATGTGTAATTATCTCTATTTTATTATTTCATTGGAGGTGAAATAATGGGATTTATTGACTTAGTCGATACCTTGAACGGGTTCGTATGGGGAACTCCCCTCATCGTCCTGCTTCTGGGTGGCGGAGCCCTTCTGACGATCGGCTCTGGCTTCTTCCAGTTCGCTCACTTCGGCTGGATCATGAAGTCGACCTTCGGTTCTATCACCAAGAAGAACGAAGGCGGTACCGGTACCATTTCCGCTTGGGAAGCAGCTACCATCGCTGTCGGCGGCGCTGTAGGTTCCGGTAACATCTCCGG
>JAIKZT010000050.1 GCA_024682015.1 Clostridia bacterium | reverse complement strand
TCTCCCGACCGAATGAGAAAAAACCGACTACGTTCAGCCGGCTGGTGCTGAAGCTGTCCATACGGAACACGCTGGTACCCGTCCTTGTGTTCGTGTCGGTTTTTCTGTTGGTCTACGCCGCGTTTTCGCAGCACATTCTGGCGAGGCGCAACCGGGACGTCTGCGAGGGGGACAGCGCTCGTCTTTCCGGCATATGCCGGAGTTACACGGGCTATCTGAAAAGCCTGGCGGGGTCGGACCTCATCGACGGCATCCTCTCGGGCGGTGAACCTGCCGGAAGCATCTATTCCGACTTCTACGACTTTCTTTCGGAGCAGGACTACCGCGGCACTTTCTACCTGCTGGACGAAAGCCGCAGCATCGTTGTCTCGCTCAACAGCGGCGAGGGCAACACGAACGAGCGCTCCGTGCAGCGCCTCGCGTCGCGCTGCGAACAGAATGACTACGCGATCACGTCTGAAAAGACGACGATCTCCATCTCGTTTACGTCCAGCGAACGGTCGCGGGCGTATACGGTCTGCGTGCCCGTGCTGAAAGACGGCTCGGCGGAAGGATATCTCGCGTATCGCTTTTACGAGAAGGGCCTGCTGGATTTCCTGAACGCGTCCGGCACGCACGGCTACGTGCTGACGGACCGCAACGGAGGCATCATCGCGTCGAACATGGATACGGGAGAGGACGCGCTGGACCGCTTCCTGCCCGACTCTGCGGAAGATGGCCTCTGCCGCCTGCGAGGCGCGGACTATTACCTCGCCAGCGCTGCCGTCGCGGGCACCGATCTGAAGCTGTACATGCTGTCGCCGGAGGTGCGTTTTCTCAACCTGCAGGTGCTGCTGATGGCCGGGCTCATGCTGGGCGCCCTCGCGCTCAGCTATCTCGCGTATTCGCGGTCTCTCGCGATGCGCATCACCGAGCCGGTCGACCAGCTGCTTGAGGCCATCCAGCAGCTGAAGACGGGCGATTTCACGCCGACGGAATCCCTGACGAACCTGGAGGAGTTCCGCCAGCTGTTCGACGAATACAACGGGGCGATCGAGCAGCTCGACAAGCTGATGGAGACCCAGCAGAGCCTGAAGATCCGCCAGCTCGAGGCGCAGTTCAACCCGCATTTCCTCTACAACGTGCTGGAGACGCTGCGGTACACCATCGCGACGGATACCGAGGCTGCGCAGGACATCGTGCTGCGGCTGTCCCACCTGATGCGCTATGCGGCTTCTCCCGTGGAGCGGGAGGTGCCGCTCGGGGAGGACCTGGTCTATATCGAGGACTACCTGGCGCTGCAGAAACAGCGGTTCCTGGACAGGCTCACCTACCGGCTCGAGGCAGAAAAGGACGCGAAGGACGCCCGGGTGTTCCGCCTGCTGCTGCAGCCGCTGATCGAGAACGCCATCAAGTACGGCTACGTGGCGCGGCGGGACATCACCGTGGACGTGCGCTGCCGCATAGAGGGAGGCGACCTCGTGATGACGGTGGAGGACAACGGCGGCGGCATGAGCGAAGAGAGGCTGCGCCAGGTGCAGCAGGCTCTCGATGAGGGGGTCAACGGCACGGGAAGCCTCGGCCTGTTCAACACGCATCAGCTGATCCGGCTGAAGTACGGCGCGCCTTACGGGCTGACCCTCGAAAACCGCGCCGGAGAAGGCCTTACGGTGATATGCCGCATGCCCGCGAGGAGGTGAGCGGATGTACAAAGTGCTGCTTGTGGAAGATGAAGAGAGGATACGCAAAGGCCTGCGGGCGGTGTTCCCCTGGGAAAAGTACGGCTGCGTCGTCGCTGGCGAGGCGGAGAACGGCCAGGAGGGGATCGAGCGCATACGCGAACTGCGGCCGGACATCGTGCTGACGGACATCAGCATGCCCATCGTCAGCGGGCTGGACATGGTGGCGCAGACGATCGAGGAATACCACTATGCCGCCATCGTGCTGACGGTCTACAGCGATTTCGAATACGCGCGTTCCTCGCTGAAGCTCGGCGCCGTCGATTATCTGACGAAGCCCCTGCGAAACAGCGAGCTGGCCGAAGCGCTCGGGCGGGCGGGGGTGTACCTCGAGAACCAGAAGCGCCTGATGCGCAGGCCTTCGAACAGCATGGCCGACCTGAAGGCGCAGGTGCTCGCGCCGTCCATGGAAGTCAGCTCGGAGCGCGTGCGCAAGATCCTGCGGTACATCGAAAAGCATTACCGCAAGAAGATACGGGTGGGCGACATGGCCGGCGAACTGCACACGTCGGCGGGTTATCTGAACCAACTGCTCAAGGAGGAGACGGGGTACACGTTCAACGATTACCTGAACCGCTTCCGCATCCTGAAGTCCATGGACCTGCTGGAAGACGACCAGCAGAAGATCTATCAGATCGCGGACGCCGTGGGAATAGGCGATTACAAGTATTTCGTGTCCGTCTTCGAGAAATACACGGGCATGACCCCGACGAATTACCGCCGGGCCATCAATCAGAAGAGCACGGACGAACCGTCCGCCGGCGAAAAAGGAGAGTAGAGCATGCACAGGATCAAACCGGAGATCATCGAGGAGATCATCTATATCGGCAAGGAAATGGACAGAAAAGGGATGGTGAACGCCTACGAGGGCAACATCTCCTATAAAGACCGCGAGGAGGGGCTGATGTACATCACGCCGTCCGGCAAGCGCAAGATCGAACTGGTGCCCGACATGATCGCCGTGATCGACGGCGAAGGCCATCAGATCGCCGGCATGTTCAAGCCGTCCTCCGAAACGCCCATGCACACCCGCTCCTACGAGCTGCGTCCGGACGCGAACGCCTGCATCCACTGCCATTCGCCGTACCTCACGGCCTACGCGCTGTG
>JAIKZT010000042.1 GCA_024682015.1 Clostridia bacterium | reverse complement strand
GATCTTCCAGCACTTCGGCCATACCGAACAGTTCAAGCTGTACGATGTGGAAGCAGGGAAGATCGTTAACGAGCAGACCGTTGACACCAACGGAAGCGGACACGGAGCCCTCGCAGGCTTCCTGCAGGCCGTGAAAGCGGACGCCCTGATCTGCGGAGGCATCGGCATGGGGGCGCAGACGGCGCTTGCGGACGCCGGGATCAGGCTTTACGCGGGGGTCCGGGGTCCTGCGGACGCTGCGGCAAAGGCTCTTGCGGAAGGGTCGCTGGAATATGACCCCGAGGCCAAGTGTGACCACCACGACCATCATCATGGTGAGGGTCACGAGTGCGGCCACCATCACGGAGAAGGCCAAAACTGCGGGCATCATCATGGCGATGAAGGTTGCCGCCATCATCACGGCGAGTAAAACCGTGGTCGCCGGAAGGTTGTAACGCATCAGCGGATTCCCATTCGTGGGGTTGAGCGGGGTCAGGCAGCCGGCGTCTGCAGAGGAGCGACATCATGCCAAAATACAGTGAACAGGATCTGAAATACGCGGCGGAATTCCGGGAGGGCATCCATAGGGAAGCGCTGGCCATCGTTCGAAAAACGCGCCCGGGTGTCACGGAGGTGATCGACCGCCATCCGGTGGAGGAGTATTTTCAGGAGAATTGGGAATATCCCGGAAGATGGTACACCATCGTTGCCATTCCTTACGGTTACAGAAGCCGCAAGGCGCTCGTCGATGCGATCGTCCGCGATACGCTCGCCGGCAAAGCGCTCAAAGATGAACCTGCCTGCTCACAGATGCTTCAGGGGAAGACAAAGCCGGAGCCGGGCCAGCGGAACGCAGAGAGTCAGTCTGGCGCAAAGCCGGAGGAAGATCCCTTTTATGCGCTGATAGCAGGCTATCCCGATCTGGCCCTGGATTACTGCATCGTGAAGGAAGAACGATATGCCGGCTGTGAGTCGCACCGCAAGGCGCTGAAAACCGCTTTCGAAAGGCTCGGCGGGGAATGGAGGGGTGACCCCGGACAGGCCGCCGGAAAAAGGATCGCTGTGGAAGAGCTCTTTTCGGCGGAAGATCGGGACGGAAAGCTCAATTACCGAAAGGCGTTTCTATGTCCGCCGCACGGAAACAGTTGCACCGCTGAGGATTTTGAGCGGGTCAACAAAGCTCTTTTCCCGAACGGAACGGGCGAGCTTCAAGCATATGAATGGAGCACGGACTGGTCGGACTATTTTGACGAGGGTCGCGAGTGGTGGGGTACGCTGTGCCTGACGGTATACGACAAGACCCTCGGCCGTTTTGCAGTGATCATGGCGTCCGCGACAGACTGACAAACGAAAAGGCGTTGCTATTTCTTTTCTCCTGCGGAAAACGTCCTGCGCTGGATGCTTCCCCAGGAGGATTTATTTTTCCGGTATCCCGCCATGGCCTCCACTTTGTAGATCGTGTTAAGCTGGCGGTAGCCGAAGTTGTCCAGAATGGCGTAAAGGAAAAGCTTCATGATCTGGCTGATGCGCGGATACTTCCGGAACGTGTTTTCCTCGTTCCTGTCCGCTGCGCAACCTGCCAGCAGGCAGGCGAGAAGGATGAGCATCGCCAGGACCCCTCGCAGAGGTTTCTTTTTAAATGGATCAAATGCAGAAATCATTCTTTACTGTGTCGGGAGATCCCTTAAACCAAACATCGTCTGCTTTGGGGAATCGCTGCGCCTGCAGCACTTCCCCAGGATGGCATGTACAGATTAAATCATATCACAAGCGGAAAAGAACCATCTACTCTCTTGTAGAACATTCACAGAAAAATGAAACCCCGAAACCGCTTTTGTTTCGGGGTTTGCTGCAAGTCTTTGCAGGCGCCGTCCACAGGAGAGGCCGGGCAAAGCCTCAATCCGTCAGGGGGATCAGCGGATTGATCGGCGCGAACCGATCGTTTATGACGAGTAGCACGACGCGGCTCACGTTGCTGCCGCAGGAATAGGCGAGCTCCATGTCCGAACCGAGGTCCGACCGCTCTACCTCGCGGAGTTCACAGCCGATAAAGCGCCCGTTGGGGTCATAAGAGGCGATCAGAACGGACATCGCCGCCGGGGTCGAACGGGTCGGCCCGCAATCCAGCACGACGGAACTTAATCCGCCGCCATCGTAATGGTCCAGGCTGTTTCCGTCACTTCCGTAAAGCGTTACCGCGTTGACCCGCAGCACGTCGGGATCCGTGCCGGGAAGCGCCGGGATGGGCTTGCCGTATTTTACGGCGCCGCAGGCCGTGCAGACCATGTCGCCAGTGTAGCCCATGACGTCCAGGTCTGCCTCCATCGAAGGCTTCAGCCCCGCAGCGACATGCTCGCTGTAAGCGGGTTCATCGATCTCGTCGAGCAGCGTGTAATAGTGCAGCTTCGCGGAATATTCGCCGTTCCTGATGACCTCGCCGCAGTCCGGGCAGAGCCAGTCTCCGCTGTAGCAGCCCTTGGCGGCCGGATCGTCACAATAGACGTCCTGCGGAGCGTGAACGAGGTAGACAGGCGTGCTGTATTCGCCTCTTTTATGGTATACGATGTTTCCGAGGGAGTCCGTCGCGAAGACGTTCTCCGTCGCAAGGACCGGCTCACCGTGGCCTTTCGGCGCGATGTAGGTGCCTTTTTCCAGCAGTTCCCCGCAGTAGTCGCAGAGGAGATCACCGGTATAGCCGTCTTTGACGCAGCTGGCTTCCAGGACACCTTGCCGCTCCGATTCCGCATGATCGCAGGCCGCATAGGTAAACTCGACGTTTATGGGATTGGAACCGTAATCCACGGTCCCGCGATTGGTGGTCATCGTGCGCGGAACCGTAAACCCGTATGTCTGGCCCTCCGTAACAGCCCTAAGCTGTACGGTGTTCGTGCCGATGCTGGTCCTTCCGTTCGACAGCGTCTGTGTGTAAACGATACTTGCCGTTCCGCCGGTGACCCTCCGCCCGTCGCCCTGAGGCGTCACAAACACCTGGACGACGCTGCCTTCGCTGGCGAAATCCGTGTCGCTGGTGCCATCCGTGACGTTGACCGGGTGCGTGTGCTGGTCATAATAGGTCTTCGACCAGGTCTTCTGCATCCCGCAGACGATGCATTCCGCGTAGGCTGTGCCGGGTCGGGAGGCATTCGGGTTATTGATGATCTTATAATCGCCCCACTGGTGCTCTTCCTTCAGAGTGAACGTGCAGCCGGGTACGGAGCAGTCGATCCAGTGATAGGCTCTGTTGGATCCGCCCTGCATGGCCTTGCCGTTGTACGTGAAGGCGTAGACGTACTGATTGATCCGGTCGTTTTCTTCGACGATGTCATACTCGCCGCGGAAAACGGCGTCCATCATGAGCGAAAAGTCGTAGTTGTGCTCGTGAGCATATACCTTCTCCGTGTAGTTGCATTTGGCGCAGGTGCGAGAGCGGTAGTCCTGAGTGCCATCGGCAGCAAGATGCCAGGTCCACTCTCCGTACGCATGGGGCTCGAGAGGGCCGAGCGCTCCGCAGTCCTGGCCGCAGCAGACCAGCCTGTGACCCGCCGGGTCCGTGCCGTCTTCGGTGATGAGCCTGTAGTTGTGGGAAGCCCGTACGTAGACCTTGTCGGTGGTCACGGATTCCCCGCTGACCGTATCGGTGATGACGCAGAAATAGGGGCCTGTCGCATTCGGCCAGTTGCAGGCGCGGGGATGGACCATATGGGTAAATACGGACGTGCGCGTTCCGACGGAATACTGGTCATCGTAATACGTGTCGTGGAGCGGTGTGTAGATACCGTTCTTGTACCACTGATACGACAGATTCTCGGCACCATTTTTGCTGTAGACCTTGACGGAGAAGCTCACCGCGGTCGTCCGCAGGTCATCCGCGGGCTCATCCGAGCAGTCGCACCAGCCGCTGTACGTCTGCTTGACGTGCTGATCCTTGGGCTGGATCAGGATGAAGAGGTCCGAATCGCGGGAAAACCCGCAGACCGAGCAGACGCCCTTCGCGTCGAAACTGTGGGCTGCCTTGTCCGTGAAATGCTCCGGCTCGCTGCAGTAGCGGCAGGCATGCCAGTGATGCGTCTCGTCCATGGACCATCCCTTGGCGGGCTTAGCGCTGTGGCTTCCTTCAAACGAGGCATGGAACGCCGCAAAATGGTCGTCCCAGTACGGCGAATTAACGCAGACGGGCTCGGCACAGTCGCAGCCGGAGATCCTGGACGACTCCACGCAGCATTCGGCGCAGCGCCATTCGTCCGCGTAGTCCATGCACCAGTCACAGGGATCCACCTGGCCGAAGCAGCGGCCGCAGTCCGCGCAGAGGTGGTCATCCCCGACTTCGGTCCAGCACATGTCGCTGCAGGTGCAGCCGAGGGACTCTCTCATGTCGTCGCAGCAGTCTTCGCAGAGACCGCAGACGGAACACATGTCCTTTCCAAGAGCTTCACAGCACAGGCCGCAGTTCTCGCAGATCCAGCCGTTGCTTTCGCAGCATTCCGCGCAGTGGTCGCCTCCGTCCTCGCAGTATCCGTACTCCTCGCAGCATTCTCCGCATTCGGGGCAATGGACGCCCCTGTCCAGGGCGCACTCGTCGCACAGGCTGCAGCTGCCGCAGATGTCCGCGCAGTCCTCGCAGACGCCGCACTCCTCGCAGAAGGCCCTGCCATCGACTTTGCAGAGGTTGCAGGAGGGGCAGGGCAGCTCTTCCGCATCGGAGGCGATCCCATCGTGACAGTCCGGGCAGTATTTGCCGCATACTTCGCAGAGGTCCACGCAGTCGACGCAGCGGCCGCAGTTCTCGCAGTAGTCCCTTCCGTCGCCTTTGCAGTAGCCGCAGTCCGGGCACGGCGAGTACTCTTCGACTCCCTCCAGGAAGTCGTTCTGATGGCAATCCGTGCAGATCTCGTCACATGCGTAGCACATGTCGCAGCAATCCTCGCAGCGCAGGCAATACTGGCAGTAATCGATACTGCCGTCTCCCACGTACACGTCGCAATCTGGGCAGCGGATTTCTTCATCCGCATGGACATGCCCGGCCGGCGCCAGGCACGCCAGCAGCACCAGCGCCATAAAGGCGCTCAAAACTCTTCTTTTCATGTTCGTCCTCCCCCCGTATAGGTCCAATCACCTATTTTATATTATAAACTCCGTTATATTCGTTTTCTACCGGCTAGCGGCGGGATCTGTGAAATATTCGATCTCTTCCAGGCGCGATATATAGTAAAATAACAGAAAGGGGACGCGATCGTTTTGGACGGAAGGGAAGCGGAAAAACAGAACAAGCCCCGCAGAAAGCGGCAGGAGGTGCGCAGGCAGACGGAGGACGCCGCCGCGCTGCTTTGCCGTTCCTGGGATGAAGCGAGGCGCGGCCGCTCCTGGGACTGGGTGCTGGCGGAAAAGTATCACAGGGGCATCATCGCCCGCCTTCGCTCCGCCAGGCGGTTTCGGAACAGCCTGAAATGGCAGCGCCCTGGATGGATCAGCGATTTTCTCGCGATGGAAAAGCAGTGCGACGCCGGCCGTATCCCGGATACGCTCAAGCGGTTTGTTGCGGCCTGTCCGCTGATCGCCGCCGACCCGCAGGACGACCTCTCCCGGCGCGTGCTGCAGCGCTATCCGTTCGTACTGCTGGCTGCCGCGAAGCAGTCCGCGAAGGACTTTGCGGCGGGTCACTCCGAGGCGGATCTGCACAGGCTCCTGCGGCGCAGGCACTTTCCGTCGCAGATGCTGGCGGCGGAAGGGCTGGAGAACGTGTGGTCTGCCTGGTACGTGCCCCAGGCGATCCGCTCCGACCTGAAGCTGCTGCTCTCCCTGGAGGCGAAGGACGAGTATCCCGACGCGCGGGCCATGAAGCGCCACTTCGTGCTCCACATCGGCGGCACGAACACGGGCAAGACCTACGAAGGCTTTCGCTGCCTGCGGCAGGCCCGCACCGGCGTCTATCTCGCGCCGCTGCGCCTGCTGGCCGTGGAAGCGCAGGAGACTCTGCTGGACGCGGGGCTGGACTGCAGCCTGACGACGGGCGAAGAAGAGGACGTGCGGGAAGGCGATACCCACGTGGCTGCCACTGCCGAAAAACTGGATCTGAAGGCGCGCTACGACGTGGCGGTCATCGATGAATGCCAGATGATTGAGGATCCGCAGCGCGGTTACGCCTGGACCCGGGCGATCCTGGGCGTGCAGGCGCCGGAGGTGCATCTGTGCGCGGCGCCTCAGGCGAAGGACATATTGATCCGGCTCATCCGAAGCTGCGGCGACAGCTTCGAGGTGAAGATCCATAAGCGCCGGACGCCGCTGTTCTGCATGAACCGGACAGTGGATCTGGAGCACATCCAGCCGGGCGACG
Source organism: Clostridia bacterium (assembly GCA_024682015.1). Lineage (GTDB taxonomy): Bacteria > Bacillota > Clostridia > Peptostreptococcales > Anaerovoracaceae > RUG11894. Next base: position 268 of record JAIKZT010000042.1, on the reverse strand, counting down.
CGCTCATCGCCTTTTCCAAGGTGGAAGTGCTGAGCGTGGCGGAGGAGCTGCGGCGCTCCGGCAAGGATCCGGCCATTATCTACGGGGCGCTGCCCTATGCGGCCCGGCGCATGCAGATGGAGGACTTTCTGGCAGGCGAAACACAGTACATCGTGGCGACGGACGCCATCGGCATGGGGCTGAACCTGCCGATCCGGCGCATCCTCTTCCTGGACACGGAGAAGTTCGACGGCGTGGAGCGCCGGGAATTAAAACCGGCGGAGATCCA
>JAIKZT010000235.1 GCA_024682015.1 Clostridia bacterium | reverse complement strand
GCAGATCGAGGAGGGCGCCGTCTGCGATATCTTCATTTCGGCGGCTCAGAAGCAGATGAACCAGCTGGACGAACTGGGCCTGATCGACGCGGTCAGCCGCGTGGATCTGCTCGAAAACAGGTGCGCCCTCGTCGTGCCGGCGGGCAACCCGGCGGGCATCGAAAGCTATGAGGATCTGGGCACGGACAAGCTCTCCCTGATCGCGCTCGGGGGCGCCGACGTGCCCGTGGGGCAGTACTCCGAGGAGATCCTTACGTACATGGGCCTGTGGGACGGGCTGAACGCGGACGGGAAGATCACGTTCGGCTCCAACGTGAAGGAAGTCGCCTCGTGGGTCGCGGAAGGCGCCGCAGACTGCGGCATCGTGTACGGTACGGACGCGGCAGCGGCGGGGCTGGAAGTCGTCGCCTATCCGCCCGAGGGCAGCTGCAGTCCCGTCATCTATCCGGCGGCGATCCTCGCCGGTTCGGAATACGCAGAGCAGGCGAGCCGCTTCCTGACATTCCTGCAGGCAAGGGATGCGGACGCGGTGTTCGAGGATGCCGGCTTTTCCATCGCGGGCGAGTAGGCGCCTTTGCCTTTCGATCATCTCTTCTGAGGTTTCTTTCGCATGATGGACTGGTTTCCCTTGCTGAACTCCATACGCATTTCCCTGATCGCCTCGGTCTTCACGTTTTTTACGGGCATCTGGGCCGCCTGGGAGCTGCGCCGCGTGCGGCCGGGCCTGAAGGCCTTTTTAGACTGCCTGCTGACCCTGCCTCTCGTGCTGCCGCCCACGGTCGTGGGATTCTTCCTGCTGAAGGCGCTGAGCCCCAAAGGCGCGCTCGGCGGTTTTCTGCTGCAGCGCTTCGGCCTGCGCCTTGCCATGACCTGGCCCGCGTCCATCCTTGCCGTGGCCGTGGTCACGTTCCCGCTGATGTACCGCACGGCGCGGGGCGCTTTCGAGAGCTTCGACCGCGGCCTGTCCGACGCCGGGCTTTCCCTTGGCCTGACCCGCCGCCAGGTCTTCTGGCATATCTGCCTGCCATGCTGCAAAAAGGGCGTGCTGGCGGGCTTCGTGCTGGCTTTTGCCCGGGGCCTGGGCGAATACGGCACCACGTCCATGGTGTCCGGTTACACGCCGGGCCGCACCGCTACCATCTCCACGACGGTGTATCAGCTGTGGCGGGAAGGCAGCGACGCCCTGGCGTACAGGTGGGTCCTCGTGAACATCCTGATCTCCTTTGCCGCTCTCTATACGCTGAGTTATCTGGAAAAGAAGCAGTGATCGTTCGTTTGCGGCTTCGGCAGGCTCCGCGGGCTTAGCATTCCTGAACCTGCCGATGGGACAAAACCGGATAAAAAATGTTGAAAAATCGCCGCAGAATGCCCATCTGAGGTTGAATTTTTTGGCCGTTGTTATATAATTAACACGGTATGGGTTACCATGCCGTGTTTTCTGTTGTTTTATTAACACTTACTTATAAAAAGTAAAGGAGAAACGTAATCATGGCAAAGAAATTCAAAACCATGGATGGCAACGCCGCTGCCGCATACGTCTCGTATGCGTTCACCGACGTTGCCGCAATTTTCCCCATCACCCCGTCCTCCCCGATGGCAGAGATCGTGGATGACATGGCGGCTCATGGAGAAAAGAACCTGTTCGGTCAGGAAGTCCGCGTAGTCGAGATGCAGTCCGAAGGCGGCGCATCCGGTACGGTCCACGGCTCCCTCGCGGCCGGCGCTCTCACCACCACTTACACCGCTTCTCAGGGCCTGCTCCTGATGATCCCGAACATGTACAAGATCGCGGGCGAACTGCTCCCCGGCGTCTTCCACGTTACCGCCAGAACGCTGGCGGCTCACGCGCTGTGCATCTTCGGCGACCACTCCGACGTCATGGCCTGCCGCCAGACCGGCTTCGCGCTGCTGTGCTCCTCTTCCGTTCAGGAAGTCATGGACCTCGCAGCCGTCGCTCACCTGTCCGCCATTAAGGGCAGAGTGCCTTTCCTGCATTTCTTCGACGGTTTCCGCACGTCTCACGAGATCCAGAAGATCGAAGTCGTCGATTACGACGTCTATCGCAAGCTGATCGACATGGATGCCGTTCAGGCGTTCAGAGACAGAGCGCTCAACCCCGAGCACCCCGTCATCCGCGGCACCGCGCAGAACCCGGACATCTTCTTCCAGGCCAGAGAAGCCGCGAACAAGTACTATGAAGCGCTGCCCGACATCGTTGCCGATTACATGAAGAAGCTCGGCAAGGAGATCGGCAGAAAGTATCAGCCGTTCGACTATGTCGGCGCTCCCGATGCGGAGAACGTCATCGTCGCCATGGGCTCCGTCTGTGAAGCCATCGAAGAGACGCTGCCGCACCTGATCGCCAAGGGCGAAAAGGTCGGCCTCATCAAGGTCAGACTGTACAGACCCTGGGCTCCGAAGTACCTCAAGAAGGTCATGCCCAAGACGGTCAAGCGCATCGCGGTCCTCGACAGAACGAAGGAACCCGGCGCCATGGGCGATCCTCTCTACATGGATCTCAAGACCATGTACTACACCGAAGAGAACGCTCCCGAGATCTACGGCGGCCGCTACGGCCTCGGCTCCAAGGACACCACGCCCGGCCAGATCGTTGCCGTTTACAACAACCTCAAGGCGAAGAAGCCCAAGAACAACTTCACCATCGGCATCGAAGACGACCTGTACGGCACTTCCCTGAAGACCGTCAAGATCGCGACCGAGCCCGAAGGCACCTATCGCTGCAAGTTCTGGGGTCTGGGTTCCGACGGTACCGTTGGCGCCAACAAGCAGGCCATCAAGATCATCGGCGACAACACCGACATGTATGCGCAGGGCTACTTCTCCTACGACTCCAAGAAGTCCGGCGGCATCACCGTTTCCCACCTGCGTTTCGGCAAGAACCCCATCAAGTCCACGTACCTCATCACCGAGGCGGACTTCGTGGCCTGTCACAACGAGTCCTATGTCCACGCGTATGACGTGCTGGCGGGCCTCAAGAAGGGCGGCACGTTCCTGCTGAACTGCACCTGGGACGACGAGGCGCTCGAAAAGCACCTGCCCGCCGCCATGAAGCAGTACATCGCCAAGAACAACATCAAGTTCTACACCATCGACGCGACGGATCTGGGCGTTAAGATCGGTCTGGGCAACAGGATCAACATGATCATGCAGTCCGCGTTCTTCGCGCTCACGAAGGTCATTCCCGTGGAAGATGCGGAGAAGTACCTGAAGAAGTCCATCGAGAAGACCTACGGCAAGAAGGGCGAGAACATCGTCAAGATGAACTGGGCCGCCGTGGACGCCGGCCTTACCGGATTCCATGCGGTCAAGGTCCCCGCTTCCTGGAAGAACGCGGTCGACGCGCCTGCCAAGGCCAAGAAGGTCCCCGAATTCATCGAAAAGGTCCTCGTTCCGATGAACCGCCAGGAGGGCGACAAGCTGCCCGTCTCCACGTTCGAAGGAATCGAAGACGGCACGTTCCCCAGCGGCACCGCTGCCTACGAGAAGCGCGGCGTAGCCGTCAAGGTGCCCATGTGGCATCCCGAGAACTGCATCCAGTGCAACCAGTGCTCGTTCGTCTGCCCGCACGCCACGATCAGACCGATCCTCCTCACCGAGGAAGAGAAGGCCAAGGCTCCCGCGAGCTTCGCGACCATCCCCGCCATCGGCAAGGAAGTCGCCGGCATGGCTTACCGCATGCAGGTCTCCCCGCTCGACTGCCTCGGCTGCGGCAACTGCGCCGACATCTGCCCGGGCAAGAAGGGCGCCAAGGCTCTCACCATGGAATCCTTCGCCTCTCAGGAAAGCGAAGCTTCCAACTGGGAGTTCGGCATGGAAGTCGGCGAGAAGGCCGTCATGGACAGAGGGTCCGTCAAGGGATCCCAGTTCGCCTTCCCGTACTTCGAATTCTCCGGCGCCTGCGCCGGCTGCGGCGAAACGCCGTACATCAAGGTCGTTACCCAGTTGTTCGGCGATCGCATGATGATCGCGAACGCGACGGGTTGCTCCTCCATCTGGGGCGCTTCTGCACCGTCCATGCCGTACACGACCGATAAGAACGGTAGAGGCCCGTCCTGGGCGAACTCTCTGTTCGAAGACAACGCCGAGTTCGGTCTGGGCATGGCCACCGCTGTCCGCCAGAACAGAGCGAAGGTCAAGGACATCGTCGAAGAGCTGATGAACACCACCAAGTCCGCCGAGATCAAGGAAGCTGCGAAGACCTGGATCGACGGCATGGATGAAGGCGCCACCTCCAGAGAGCAGTCCGAAGCCCTGATGGCCGCGGTCAACAAGGCCAAGCTGTCCGGCAGAGCTGCCGAGCTGAAGGAAGAACTGAAGGCCAAGGAAGACTTCCTGGTCAAGAAGAGCGTCTGGTGCCTGGGCGGCGACGGCTGGTCCTACGACATCGGTTACGGCGGACTCGACCACGTCCTCGCTTCCGGCGAAGACATCAACGTCCTCGTTTTCGATACCGAAGTTTACTCCAACACCGGCGGCCAGTCCTCCAAGGCCACTCCGGCTGCTGCCATCGCGAAGTTCGCGGCCAGCGGCAAGAAGACCAAGAAGAAGGATCTGGGCATGATGGCAGCCAGCTATGGCTACGTCTACGTGGCTCAGGTCGCCATGGGTGCCGACAAGAACCAGTTCCTGAAGGCGGTCAAGGAAGCCGAGAGCTATCACGGCCCGTCCCTGATCATCTGCTACGCTCCCTGCATCAACCACGGCCTGAAGAAGGGCATGGGCAAGACGCAGGAGAACGAGAAGCTGGCTGTCGAATGCGGTTACTGGCAGCTCTATCGGTTTGACCCGATGAAGAGAGCGAACGCCGAGAATCCGTTCACGCTCGATTCCAAGGATCCGACCGGTTCCTTCCGCGACTTTATCATGGATCAGGTCCGCTATGCGTCCCTGTCCAAGGAATTCCCCGCGACTGCCGAGGCTCTCTACGAGAAGGCCGAAGCCGACGCCAAGGAAAGACTGGAAGGCTACAAGGCCAGAGCCGGCAAGTAGTCTCTGCCTGACCCTCACATAAGCGAAAAAGCCCTCCCAAACTTGTGGGAGGGCTTTTTATGCATTTTCAGAACGGCCTGCGGGGTCCTGTCCGCAGCCATCCTCATGCACTGCGATGCTCGCCTCGGACGAGGGCGCCTCGGACTGCGCTTCTCGGCATGAGCCTCTCTGCGGCCACCCCTTCGGCCTTCAATGGCAATGTAATACAGCTCAGCCAGAGCCTGCAGGTAATTGCTGCGAGATGGCTGACAAAAGCTGAAAAGGGGTTGCACATCATGTACCAATGTGGTACACTTTTCGTGTAAATGAATAGATTCCATGTTCCGAAGCAATTCGGCCAAGAGGGAAGCCGGTGAAAGTCCGGCGCGGTCCCGCCACTGTAGGCGCGGAGCAACAGGCAGAAAGCCACTGGGAAACCGGGAAGGCGCCTGAAGCTGCGATGCGCAAGCCAGGAGACCTGCATGGAAGAAACAGCAACCGACGCGGAAAATCGGAAAGGCTGGC
>JAIKZT010000215.1 GCA_024682015.1 Clostridia bacterium | reverse complement strand
CGTTACGATCACCGGCACGAACGCAAAGCTCGTTTCACCGGATTACACGATCTATGAGAGCAAGGCGAACAACCCGATCGAGCTTTCGTTCTCCTCGGAGGACGACGACGCCGACCTCAACGACGCGCTGGCGTTTATGGTGGAGCTTGACGCGTCCGACAACAATGCGGTCTTCTCCGTGCCGAACTTCCTCGGCAGCAGCTTCCTGCTGGAGAGCGTCGCGCCGCTGAAGGACAAGTGCGCCTTGCGCTACGGCGGAACGCTGAGCTTCCATACGCCGGTGGCGAACTTTGCCGACGTCGAGATCACGCAGCTTCAGATCAACTACGGCGGCGGCATCGCGCTCGGCGGCATCGAGGGCGGCGGAGAGGTCCACATTCCGGAGTTCGGGGGCTTCCCCGTCTCCGGCGGCGCGGAGCTGCATCTGAACACCTTCGGCGGAGAGCAGGAATACTCCCTGAGCCTGGAGTTGGAGACCCCGATCTTTGAGGGCGCGTTCGAGGCGTCCTTCAAGGAGGCGCGGGGCGTCGTCCTGCCCGACACGCTGTATGCCGAGCTCGCCGTGGGCGAGGGCGGCATCCCGCTGGTCCCGCCGACGATCATCGGTTATCTCCAGGGCGGCGGTCTCGGCTTCTCCGGACTGGCGGACACCGTCGCGATGAACAGCTTCGGCGCGCCGCCCATCCGCCTGAAGGTCGCGGCGAAGGGCAGTCTCTTCGACGTGATGAACGGCTGGGTCGATCTTTCCGTCGGTCCGAGCGGCTTTGATCTTGGCATGCGCGACATCGAGATCAAGGGTCTTGAACTGATCAAATACTACGGCGTCAGCGCCGCGTGGGACGCGGGGACCCGCGTGATCCATGACAGGGAATACTGGGGCATGAACGCCAATCTGGATCAGACGCTGAAGATCGCGCTGGGCTATGAAGGCAAAGACGTTCTGACCGCGGAGGGCGGAATGGGCTTCGGCGGCTTCAGCGGCTACAAGATCGAGGGCAATAATGCCTACGTCATCATCCAGTTCGAGGGCTACGGCAAGCTGAGGGGCGGACTTCAGATCCCGGCGGCAATCGTCGGTCCCTTCCCGTTTGACGATTATGAGCTCGCCAACGCCGAGATCGGACTCTACATGGCGATCGGCGCGGAGAACAAGATCGACACCAGCAAGATCAGCGGATCGTCTCCCACGCAGGTCCTGCGCGAGCTCGTCAAAAACACAAAGCCCTACTTCGACGCGGCAGTCGGCGCAAAGGCAGTCATCGACGGCGGCGCCTTCATCCCGACCTGCCACGTCAAGGTGACCTACGTCTTCGGTGATACAAAGCCCAAGTTCAGCGGCGGAAGGGGAACCGGCGGCGAGCTGAATCTCAGCGCACTGGCGCAATCCGGCTCACCGGCGCACAACTATGCCGCGCTCTCTACGGTCAGCGACCCCGAGACCGGCGAAGAGATCCCCGCGATCTATGAGATGGGCGCCGTCTGCGTGGCCTCGACCGGGACGGACGACGGAGATCTCAGCAACGAGACAGTCAACACCAGAAACGGCGAAACGGTCCGTCTCTACGAGACCGCCAGCAGCTTTACCGCCACGGTGATGAGCGGCGCGGTCGGCAACGTGCTGATCGCTGTCAACGCTACCGACGAAAGCCAGGTGCTGGACGCCTCCAATCTGACCGTGACCTACAACGGGACCGACGTGGAGCTCGTGCAGGCTCAGTACGTGGACAACGAGCTGCAGAACGGCGACACGGCCAACTTCTTTGCCGGCACGGGCGTGGCGTATTTCGCGCCGATGGCAGCCGGCACCTATACCGTAACAAGCGCGGTGGAGCTTGAGCGCGCGGACGCCATCCGGATGGTACCCTTCGCCGCACTCGGCGCCGATACCGGCGCGGGCAGCGCGTCTGCAAGCTACAGCGTGGAGGACGCCAACGCGGAACATCAGTACAAGGTGCAGCTCTTCCTCGGTCAGGCGCAGGGCGAGCCCGGCTATATGCTGGCTGAAAAGGAGCTTTCCGGCGCGGAGTCCTACAGCGGAGTCTTTGAAGACTACTGCCTCACGGGCGCGGCAGCCCCCAGCGGAAGCTATTATCCCAGCATCATCCTGCTGGAGTACGTGGCGGCGGAAGACGAGAACGGCATGACCGTCGAAACGTGGTCTCCCGTGGACCGCAAGGATCTCACGACGACCGTCACGTATACGAACAACGTCGCGCCCGACGCGCCCGAGAACGTCACGCTCGC
>JAIKZT010000171.1 GCA_024682015.1 Clostridia bacterium | reverse complement strand
TAGCTGATGCCGAAGCGGCCGTAGTGGTACGCCGGGAACTCGACCTTGTAATGCGTGCTGTACGGCACGTTCTCCATCGTGAGGTCGATCAGATCGTTGTGATACGTATAGGTCTTTTCGTCCACCGGCTGGAACACGTAGTAGATGGGCATGTCCATGCCGAGGCTCTGCAGTTCGATGGACAGGATGAGGTCGTGGACGCGCCGCGCGTCGGTGAGCCCCCAGGCGTCCTCGTTCGTGTCGTCAAAGTACAGGTCGAGCTCGATGTTCGTAGCTTCGTAGTCCGTACCGAACACGACAGCCGCGCTGTTCAGCGAGCGGAAATCCTTCTCGCTGCCCGGATAGCCCGTCAGGACGTTCTTCTGGCCGTTGCAGTACGTGGTGACGTTCACCCTGTACGGCAGCACGGTCTCGACCTCATAGGCAGTCTCGCCTTCCTTCAGGACCGTGCCGTGCTCGTCCCTGATCGTGACGGTAAAGTCCTCCGCCTGGCCCTCTTCGATCGGATACTCCATCTCAATCTTCCAGTAGCCGTAGCGGCTGATCCAGGCGGTATCCTCGACCTTTCTGGACGGGTCAGCCTTCGCGGCGATCTCGATCGTGATCTCGGTCTCCGCCGAGCCGCGGCCGCTCAGGACAGCGTTTGCAGCCTTGATGGTCTTTGGGATGGTGCCCTCGAAATCGCGCACGGTCGTGTGCGACTCGTAGATGCCGCCGGCCTCGTAATGCTTGCCGACGTAGGCGTGCAGCGTGGAGTAGGATCCGCTGCCGCCCGCGATGCCGGTGACGACGATCGTACCCGTGATCTTCTGCGAGGACGCCGGGATGACGGCCGTGCCCTGCTTATCGCCCGTGTTCACGGTCTGATCCTGCAGCGAGACAGCCCTGCCGTCCGCCGTGCGCAGCTGCGCAGAGATACCGTCGAGCGCGAAGCCGTAGCCGCTGAAGTGCAGCGTGCGGTCCTCCTCGGACGCGCCGGGGATGCACGTGAACCGCAGCGAATAATTGACGCGTTCACCCGTCAGCACGTAGTCCTTCGACGGCGTGACCGCGATGCCCTGGATGCCGGGCACGTTCTCGTCGACGCTCCACGGATCCAGCGTAAGGTCTATCACAGCGTCCGCCGGCGTGACCGCGACGTTCTTTTCGAGCAGGCCGCACACCGTGTCCGGAACGACCGTATCCGCGCCGTTCATGAACTGGCTGACCAGCTGCAGGACGTCCGAGCCGCTGCCGAGGGTCATCAGCACGTCGTACGTGCCGTACGGCAGGCCGTCGAGTGCATACTGTTTGACGCTGTCCGCCGTGCCGTTGCCGATCATGTTCCTGTCGTAGCGATAGGTCTCGCCGGTCGCGGTGTTTCTCAGCGCAAACGTGAGCAGCAGATTCTCCGCACCGCGCGTCAGATGCAGGTCGATGCGCGGCATCTGAGCCAGCGCGAAGCCGCTGATCATGCCGGAATGGATGTCGCCGTTGTCGTCGACGGAGCCTATGGTCCAGGTAAGCGCGTAGTTCTGGTAATAGTTCGACAGGTGGTTCTCCCAGTCATTGGCGCGCAGATCCTCGATCGTCGCCGCCATGTTGACGGAACTGATCCCGCCGTTCTCCGGGCGCATATCGGTGTAGAAGACCTGGTCCTCGACAAGGCGCACCTCCTCGCCGGGGATGACGTAGCCGTGCGTAACGCCCGCGCCGTTGATGTAGCCGATATTGCTTTCGCGCGCTACAAGATAGCCCGAATCCGCAAGCACGAGCTTCAGACCCGCCTCGGTATCCAGCAGGTCCGCCGCGATGGGCTCGGACTCGAACCAGGACGTGAGGCCCGCAGACGAGGCGCCCGCGCTCGTATCGCTGAAGTGGTTCAGCTGGCCGGACAGAGGCGTCCACGCGTGCGTCGTCGCGTTCATGTAATACACGTCGTAGTCCGCCTGGAAGTTCTTCGAACCGCCTTCCCTGCCGGGCACGCCGTTCTCGTCCGTGTAGAACTGCAGGTTGACCCGCACGACGGCCTGTTCACCCATCGTGACCTTCTTCATGGGAGAATAGCTTGCCTCGCCGTTGACGATCTTGACGGTCTGATCACCCATGTCGAAGACGTTGTGAATGTAGTAGTTGTAATAATCGATACGGTACGTTTTGCCGGCCGTCAGTTCCTTCGTGTCGAGCTGTTTCGTCTTGTGATACCAGGATACGTTGCGCGTCTTGCCGGTATCGTCGGTCAAGGTGAACCACAGATCCTGATACGGCTCCTTCTCTTCGCTGCCGCCGACGCAGCGGACGTCGAGATACATGAACTGTTCGAGGTTGGCGACCTTCAGGTGGGCGCCGATCGTATAGGTGCTGCCGGTCGCAAATGCCGCTCCGGCCGTCGTCAGCGACCCGCCGGCTGTGTATTCGAGGACGTAAGCCGCGTCGTTTGCGTCGACGTCCAGATCAAACACGATGGTGCCGATGGACGCAGCCGAGACCGGGCGCTCGAAGAAGCAGACAAGTCCGTCTTCCGTCTTGCGCACGCTGCCGCGCGTCGCGGTGATGTACGGGTCATCCGCGTTCCCGGTCGGGAAATACGCGTTGATGTCGAGGTCTTCGCGCTCGAAGGCGCCGTTTACGACCAGTTTCACCTTCTGCGGCAGATCGTTTACGCCTACCGCGAAGGCGTCGCTGCCCGTGCTCAGAGCCTGCAGCTTCTTCACCGCGCGGAAGCGCTCGCCGTCCGCGAAGAACTCGAGCGTCGCGTCGCGGTACAGGTCGCGGCTGAGGTCGCCGACGTAGCTGGAACCGCTTTTCTCAAGCGTCGCTGCTGTACGCACGCCCATCAGGATGCGGCCGCTGTCGAACGACGTGGCCAGCGTGTAGGAAGCGCCGGCGTTGTTCTTCACGGTAATGTGCGCGACGATGGGCGTCTCGCTCAGGCTCTTCAGGATCGTGCCTTCGCTGCACGTGCAGGCCGCTGCCAGCAGGCAGGCCGCGTCCGCGGGGATGGTCCAGGTCGCGGACCCGCTGTAGGAGCCGGAAACGGTTGCCGTCTGCGTCGCGCCTTGCGTGTCGCGGTACACGAGCAGCAGCGCGCCTCCGGAGATGGCGGGCGTGCCGGCGTCAGGCGTATACGCAAGCTGCGCGCGGCCCTCGTTCGAGCCGTTCAGCGTGAACCGGCCATCGGCATACGTGCCGTAGCCGCTCGCCGCACTGAGGGCAAGCGTCCCCTTCAGATTGCCCGCGTCGGGCATGCAATTAACAGGCGCGCAGCGCTCGGACTCGTTGCCCGTATCGTCGAATGCGGCGATGGCGAAGTGCCAGCCCTCCACGCCCCATGCGGCATAGTCGATGGGGAACGTCGCGGAAGCGGCGTCCTTACCGGCCGTGCCGACGGGCGTCGCGATATCGTTCTTATCGACGAAGTAAATAGTATACCCGTCGAGATCGTAGTCGGTGTTCTTCGTCCACGTGAAGGAGACTTCCGTCGCGGTCGCTGTTCCGGCAAATCCGGCCGGTACTGCGGGCGGCTCCATATCTCCGCCCTCTCCCACGACGATGGGCGCCGTGGCCGGGCCGAAGCTACGGTCGATCATGCCTTCCATCTTCAGCGTCGCCGTAGCCGTGACTCTCGTCGTAGCCGCGGGCGCCTTGAAGCGGAAGACCGTCGCCATATCGGTCTCTTCCGTCGTCAGTTCCGTGCCGTCCTCGCAGACAGCGCGCACCCTGAGCGTGGCGTAAGTCGAATTTTCGTCGCTGCCGTCATCTTCGCCCGTCATCTCCATGGCGAATGCAAACGCGGTGGTCATCTCCCAGCCGTCGTGAACGAGGTGCAGCTGGCCGCTTACGTCCTGTCCCGGGGTGAACCGGCCGGTCTTGCCTTCCGCGTCATGGAAACTGAGGCTGGCGGTAAAGGAATCCTCCAGCGTCGGAATCGTCCAGTTGACCGCGGAGCCGAGCCCGCTGACCGTGCGGGTATAATACACACCCGTGCCGGTATAGATGCCGGTATCCTCGTCCACGGTGAAATCCGTCTCGCTCACCTGAACGAAGCTGAAGGCATCTTTCTTCACGCGCAGGGGCTTGGGCTCGCCATCGAGCATCGTGCTCAGCGACACGCCGAGCGTCGCGTTGCGCAGTTCGCCCTGGCTGAGATAGGCCATGAGGATCGTGTAACTGGCCGGGTCAGCGAGGCCGGATCCGATAGAGACATCCGTATAGGTGCGGCCCGTGGAGAAGTCGATGTTCGCGCCGCTGCCGGAAAGCGTGAACACCTCCCAGTCGGCGATGCAGTCGCCTTCGTAGGGATCCACGTACGTGCCGGTATTGGTGTCCGCGACCGTCGCGGCAAGATACGTCCCGGGGTAGAACTTCCAGAC
>JAIKZT010000193.1 GCA_024682015.1 Clostridia bacterium | reverse complement strand
TCCATCGAGCGCGTGCTGGCGGACGGCAGGGACATAAATGGCCGCATGCCCGTCCACGGCTGGACGCCCATCACGGTATCCGGCGCACCGGCGGCCTGGGCGACGCTCACGAAGCGCTTCGGAAAACTTGCGCTGAAGCAGGACCTGGAGCCTGCCATTTCGTATGCCCGGGACGGCTATCCCTGCGGCGCCAACCTGTCGCGGCTCTGGAAGAACGCGGCAAACGGCTACGCGCGCTTTAAGGATGACCCGGCCTTCGCCGCCTGGTTCGACACGTTCACCAAGGATGGGGAAACGCCAAAGGCCGGCGACATCGTTCGCCTGCCGGATCACGCCAAAACCCTCGAGGAGATCGGCGAAACGGACGCGGAGAGCTTTTACCGCGGCGCGCTGGCGGAGCGCATCGACGCGGAAAGCCGCCGATTCGGCGGTTATCTGCGGAAGGAGGACCTGGCGGCTCACAGCGCGGACTGGGTCGAGCCCATCTCCGTGCATTACCGCGGCTACGACGTGTGCGAGATCCCGCCGAACGGCCAGGGCATCGCCGCGCTCATGGCGCTCAACATCCTGAAGGAATTCAGTTTTACGGAGAAGGACAGCGCTGAGACGGTCCACCGCCAGATCGAAGCCATGAAGATGGCCTTCGCGGACGCGTTCCGCTACGTCACGGATCCCGCCTGCATGGAGATCGACTACCGCGATCTGCTCTCCCCTGCCTACGGCGCGGCAAGGGCGGCCGACATGACGGACCGCGCCCAGATCTGGACGCACCGCCTCCCGCCCAAGAGCGGCACGGTCTACCTGTGCACGGCGGACGGCGAAGGGAACATGGTGTCGTTCATCCAGTCCAATTACATGGGCTTCGGCTCGGGCATCGTCATCGGCGGCACGGGCATCGCGCTGCAGAACCGCGGCGCGGACTTTTCGCTTGACCCTGCCCATACCAACCGCCTGCAGCCGGGCAAGCGCAGCTACCACACGATCATCCCGGGCTTCCTGATGAAGGACGGCAAACCCGTCGGCCCCTTCGGCGTGATGGGCGGCTATATGCAGCCCCAGGGCCACGTGCAGGTCGTGATGAACGCGGTCGACTTCCACCTCGACCCGCAGCAGGCGCTCGACGCGCCGCGCTGGCAGTGGCTGCGGGACGGCAGCGTCATCGTGGAAAGCGACTTTGACACGCAGATCGCGCAGGCCCTCTCGCGCAAAGGCCACGACATCCGCATGGAGCTGAGTTCCGGATCCTTCGGTCGCGGCCAGATGATCGTGCGGCTCGAAAGCGGCGCCCTGTGCGGTGGCACGGAGAAGCGCGCGGACAGCCTCATCGCCTGCTATTAGTGTATTTGAGTCAGGGGACGTTTCCGCTGACTCAGGTGAAGCAAGATAAAACCGCCGAGACCGTTGAATTTTCGACAGTCACGGCGGTTTTTATCAACGCTTTTTGTCCTATATCCCTCTCTATCTTTGAGTCAGCGGAAACGTCCCCTGACTCACAGTCTACTCCCCTTTTTTCTTCTTAAACACCCACTCGCGCTGCACCTGGAACGTCAGGAAGAACAGGATCAGGTCCACCACCAGTTTCAGGACCGTCTTCACGCCGCCCTCGGCGTGGAAGAGGGTCACCAGGCCCGTTACGCACAGCCACGACAGCAGCATCTGGCAGACGGCGACCGCGTAATACCGATACAGGGAGCCCTTCTCGTGCGGACGGCCGTCCGCGCCGAACACGTGCCGGCGGTTGTAATTGTAGTTGAACAGCGACGAACAGATACGCGCCCCCGCCGTCGCCAGGAAGATCTCCGCCGCGTTCGGCAGTTTGTCAAACACCCGGCACAGGATCGTGAACAACGTCAGGTCGATCAGCGTGGACAGGCCGCTGCCCAGCGAAAACTTCAGGATGGGCACGTAGATCTTCCAGGAATCGCGCAGCACGTGGAAATGGCTCGACTTGTTTCCTTCGATGTACACCGTATCGATGGCGCGCTCGATGAAAGGAATGCCCGCCGTCTTCATGTACAAGAGCATGTTCGTCTCGTATTCGTAGCGGTCACCCTCGACTTTGCTGCAGAAGGCCTCCAGGCAGCCCGCCGGAATGCCCCGCAGGCCCGTCTGCGTGTCGGAGAGCCGTATCCCGCACAGAGCCTTGAACACGAAGCTCGTGATGAGGTTGCCCATCCGGTTGTGCAGCGGCACGCCGGCCTTCTTGAAGTCGCGGCAGCCGATGACGACCGTGTCCGGATGCTCCAGCATGTCGAGCGCGACGTTGCGCGTATCCTTGGGCGTATGCTGGTTGTCTGCGTCCACGGTAATGACCCCGCTGCACCACGGCCAGTTCTCCCGCACGTACGCGAAGGCGTGCCGCAGCGCATAGCCCTTGCCCCGGTTGACGGTGTAACCCAGAACCGTGCACTCGGGGATCGCCTCGGCCTCGTCGAAATACGGCCGGTAGTCGCGGCCGGAGCCGTCGTCCACCACCAGCACGTGCGAAAAGCCCGCGGCAAGCATCCCCCTGACCACCTGCAGCAGTTTTTCGTCCGGATTCAGGCACGGCACGATGACCGCCAGATCCTTCAATCTTTCCTTGATCTCCATGTTTCCTCTCGTTCCCCCTTAATGTTTTCCTTTATATCTCTTTTTCCCGCCCAGCATCACAACCGCGGCCACGACCGCGATGCCGCCGATGGCGCCCAGGATGAAGGCCTTATACCGCCGCCAGAGCAGCTCCGGAAACGTCTCGTCCGGGCTGTGACCCTGGTCCTTGTCTGCGGGCTGAGCCTCTTCCGGCGCCTCGCCGGCAGGCTCAGGGAGCGTTTCCGCAGGTTCGGCGCTTTCCGAAGCCCCATCCGCCGGTTCGCCGGACGCCCACACCACGTGTTCGAAGAAGTCCGCGTCCTCCGTCTTCTCGTCCGGTCCGACGGCCGTATAGTACAGGCCGAACGCCGCGGAGTCGAACACGCCCGTGCGGCCCATGGAGAACCACTGCTGCTGGGATCTGTGGCAGGCAAACCCCGCCCCGGCCATCTCGAAGGCGGTCCGGCCGCCGAAATGCGAAAGCGGCTTGTCCCAGTTCATCCGGACGGCATTTTCCGGCCACAGGTGCAGGTAGACCTTCTGCACGCCGAACGCCGGCAGCGCCTGCGCCTGCGCCAGATACGAACCGCTCTCCGCCGCCTCGCCCGCGCGCCAGGCCGGATCCGCAGCCCATTCGATGGCCTGCTGCAGCACCCAGGTATTCAGCCTGTGCGCGCCGTGGCCGTATTCGCCGTTCACGTCGTGATCGATGACGACTTCAGGCTTAAAGCGCCGAAGGAGCATCACCTCGTAGGCTTCCACCTCGTTTAGATCCCACAGCGTCTTCGCATGCTCCAGGTTGTCCGAATAATAATCCGTAAACGTCGAAATGATCGGATAGTGCGTCATCCCGACCGTCCACAGGCCGTTCAGCAGTTCGTGCGGCCGGTAGGGCTCCGCCCAATGGTGCGTCAGGTACGCGATCTGCACGTCGTAACCGAGCTCCCCCGCGTACGTGGGCATCGTGCCCCCGAAGAACAGGTGCTCGTCGTCCGCGTGCGTGGAGATGAGCAGCATGTCCGCATCCTCGCAGGGGTTCTGCCAGACCTGCACGTCCGAAGGAAGCTCCCCTTCCCCGTA
Organism: Clostridia bacterium; assembly: GCA_024682015.1. Classification (GTDB taxonomy): domain Bacteria; phylum Bacillota; class Clostridia; order Peptostreptococcales; family Anaerovoracaceae; genus RUG11894. The sequence goes on along the minus strand of JAIKZT010000193.1, from coordinate 9,971 downwards.
CGCGAACACGTCGCACAGGATCGTGCCCTCTTTTGGCATGCAGACGGAAACCTTTTTCGAAGGCTCATCCAGCGCCACGTACTCGTGCAGAAAGCCGCTTTGCCCGCACAGAAGGCCGCGCGAAGTTCCGTCGGACTCCGCCTTCAAAAGCCACGGCCCCGGCACACTGTCCCACACGAGGTACAGGCCGCGCATGTCCTCGTCCGTTTCGACGACGACCTCGCCCGTCCCGTTGAACGACAGTTTCGTGTTGTAATTCCCATCCCGCAGCGAGCTGCTGTTCCACGTGCGTCCGTCCTCCCAGGCGGTGACCCGCGCAGGCAGTTCCTTCGCCTCCTCCGCGTGACCCATCGAAGGCTGCAGCAGCACGAACAGGCAGGCAAGCAATGCGATCGTCAGCATCTTCTTCATACGTTCTTACTTTCCGAAATATCCGCCCACGGAACTCTTGGTATCCGAAACCATGATGAACGCCTTTTCGTCCCCGGCCTTCACCAGATCCTCGAACGCCTTCAGCTGTTTCTTGTCCACCGTGGCGATGATGAGATATTTGCTCTCCGCGAACTCGGACTCGTTCGCGTTCAGGACGGTGATGGCATAGCCCGCATCCCGGATGGAGGACAGCAGCGCGTCGTCCCGGCGGCTCGTAACGACCTGCACGGTAACGTTCCCGCTGATGACGGCCCTGGCCACGCGGCTGCCTACGAACGTGCCCATCGCGTAGCCTCCCGCGTACGCGGCGGCGATGATGATGACCGGTCCGTCCGCGGACATGGCGCTCTGCACGATGATGTACCACAGGAAGACTTCGCAGAAGCCCACGAGGGCCGCGGCGATGCTCTTTTCCTTGACGGTGAGGATCGTCCTCACCGTGCCGCACGTAACGTCCAGGATGCGGCATCCGGCAATTTTAAGGCAGCTGAGAAGCAACGCAGGTGTGATCATGATGACATTCCCCCTTTTGATCTATATCCATGTATATTTAACGCAAAAGATCATTCAAACCTCCGGGACCCTGTCTCCAGGGCGCCCTTTCGGCCAGCGTCCGGCCCACGGGCCGGATCCGTTCATGCCTTTTGGCACAGTTGTAATTATTATACCATAACCGGCCCTTTTTGTGTATAATATAGGCGGGGTCAGCGGACCCGAAGACAGAGAAACGACAGAAAGGACTACCCTTCATGAACATAGCATTTCTGCTGCAGCCCAAGAGCGAGACGGCGTTTCTGTACGACGACTACACCCTGCGCCAGGGCCTCGAAAAGATGCGCCACCACGGGTATACGGCCATTCCCGTCATCGACCGGGAGGGGCATTACCTCACGACCATCAGCGAGGGCGATTTTCTGTGGTTCATCCTGAAGGACGCCGATGAGGAGATCGAGGAAGTGCCCCTGCAGAGCCTCGAGAAGACGTTCATCCGCGACCTGATGCACAAGGACAAGAACCCGCCCGTGCCCATCACCGCCAGCGCCGAGGAGCTGATCGAGCGAGGCATGGAACAGAACTTCATCCCCGTCGTCGACGACTGGGGCTCGTTCATCGGCATTATTACGAGAAGAAATCTGCTCGAAACGTTTGCAAATTACGCGGAGTAGTGTATAATTCAATAGTTAACCGTTTCTGCAAGCACAGTAAGACAGTAAGGAAGCTTAGATGCACAGACCATACAAGACCAGAGAAGGCGGCTGCACCGTCACCGTGTTCGTCCCCTACGACTGCAACAACCACTGCCCGTTCTGCGTGAACAAAGGCGAGTATGCCGACATGACCGGCTTCTCCCTGGAAAAGATCTGCGAGAGCATCGAGGTGATGGATGCGATCACCCCGAAATGCGACTTCGTCTTTACGGGCGGAGAACCGTTCGCAAACCTGGAATCCCTGCAGGTGATGCTGGATAAGGTTCCCCCCACCCACCACGTCTACATCAACACCACACTGCCCGTCTCCAAGACGGTAACGGAGGACGACATCCTCGCGTTCGCGGAAAAGAACAAGGATAAGATCAGCTGCATCAACGTCAGCCGCCACATGCAGCACTACGTCGTGGAATCGAACGACGAGCTGCTCGCGAAGCTGCCGGTGCCGTTCCGCATCAACTGCGTGCTGTATCAGGACTATCCGGTGGAAGGCCTCATCCCGTTCATCGAACGGTTCAGAAAGATCCCCGGCTCCAACATCCAGTTCCGCTTCGACTACACAGCGACGACCCCGGCCAACCTGTACGACCGCGAGCACGACAAGATCGTGCACGATCTGAACAAGATCGGCCGCTATACCGGGCTCGACGGTTGCCGCATGCGCTGTGGATTCCACTACGACTACAAGGGCATGGAGATGGTCTACCACAAGACGCTTCCCTACTCCTGCATCGTGGAGGAGGACCCGAAAAACCGCATCACGTACAACATCCTGTACGACATCCTGATCAAGCAGACCGGCGAGATCCACGCCGACTGGAGCGACGCGGTGCTCGACGACGTGCGCCTCGACGTGCCGGCCTATCGCCACGTGGTGTTTGAGCCCTACGATCTGCACTGGATCGAAAAGATCGACTAAAAAACGAACCGTCCCCAGGAAATGGGGACGGTTTTCATAAGACGGCATTCCGTAAAGCACGGCCCGGACAGGCCATTTTCATGACAGGACAGCATGCAAGACCGCCCCTCGGACCGAAGGGCGGTCTTTTCATGTCCTTTACAGTCCGCAGGTTCCCGCGGACTTTTCGTATGCCAGGCGCGGATAGTCGTCCTCTTCCACGTAGACGGTACCTCGGTGCGCGAACCCGAGCTTTTTTACCAGGTTCTGCATCACTTTGTTGTCGCCGTGCGTGTCGACGCGCAAATGGCCGCACTGCGCAAAGGCCCACGCAAGGCAGAAGGCGCCGATGCCCTTTTCGGATCCGTCCCCGGCGAGCCGGTGCACGACGCCGTAGGGGCTATCGTCCTGCCACGCGCCCTCCGTGATGTCCCGGTAAGTCGGCTCGGCGTCCGGCCCCTGCGCGAAGAAGAACGTGCCGATGACCCGCCCGGCATCGCTCTCGCAGACGTAGCTGCAGCCCCTTCGGATGTCGCTTCGGATCAGGTCCTCGGGCGGCCAGTTCGTAGGGCCCCACTGGTTGGGATTGCCGTGCCTCGCCATGAAATCCCTGGCAAGGGCATAGATCTCCATCATCCGGCCGATGTCCTGCTCCGCAGCGTGCCTGATCTTCATGGGAGCACTCCTATTCCACGTCCGCCGCCTGCAGGCTCACCTTGACGGAGCCGCCGCGCACGTACTGCGCGCCGACTTCATGGAAGCCCATGGCCTCGTGGAACAGCAGGGACGGCCCGTTGTAGGGCACGGTGTCGACTTCGCAGGTGACGACAGGCGCGCCGTTGGCCTTCGCCTTCTCGAACACGGCCTTGTACATCGCGCGACCGAGCCCCATGTGGCGGAAGGGTTTGTCGAGCACGATGCGGTCGATGTACAGGAACTTCGGATACGTCTTGCAGAACCAGAGGTAGTTCTCGCTGTCGTACCAGTCGTCCCCTTCCTTCATGCAGATGATGAACGCAGCCAGCTCGCCGTCCACTTCGGCGACCTGCAGCATGTCCGCGTGCACGGCGAACAGCTTGAGCCTCTCCAGCGGCATGGGCGAAAGCACCTCCACGTTCTCCTCGTTTACGCGCAGGATGAAATCGTAATCTTTTTCTTCAGCGTCTCTGATGACGAATGTGTGCTGATCCATGGTTGTCTCCTTTTCATGAAATGATCCTGCGCTTCGGCCGGCCGGCAGCCCGCCGAAGCGCGTCCATGCCCATTATAGCATACTGCCCGCGGCAGGGTCACCTTTTATTGGACCGGCGCCAGATGCCGAGCTGTTCCGCCTGCGCGATCAGGTCCTCCCGGAAGTCCGGGTGAGCCAGCGAGATGATGTCCTCCGCCCGCTCCCATGTGGTTTTGCCCACAAGGTTGACGAGGCCGTATTCCGTCACGAGGAAGTACGCCTGGCTGCGCGGATCCGTTACGATGTCTCCGGCGAAGGTCGGCCGTATGCGGGAATGCACCTTCCCCTCCCTGTCCGTGTACGTGGACGTGAGGCAGATGAAGGCCTTGCCGCCCTTCGACATGGCCGCGCCCGTCAGGTAGTCCAGCTGCCCGCCCGTGCCGCTGATCTGCCGCGTGCCGGCGCTCTCGGCGCTCACCTGCCCGAACAGGTCCACGGCGATGCAGTTGTTGATGGAGACCATGTTGTCGTTGCGGGCGATCACCTCCGGCGCGTTCACGAACTGCAGCGGCATGAACGTGACGCAGGGGTTTTCATCCACGTATTCGTACGTCCGCCTCGTGCCGAAGGCCATCCCGGTGACCCCCACATCCTGCAGATACGTCTTTTTCTTGTTCGTGAGCTTGCCAGCCTCCGCCAGGTCCACGTACGCGTCCGAACACAGCTCCGTGTGCATGCCGAAATCCTTCAGATCGGAGCGCGCGATCATCTTGCCCAGGGCGTTGGGCATGCTGCCGATGCCCAGCTGCAGCGTGGCGCCGCTGGAGATCTGCGCCAGGATGCGCTCCGCGATGACCTCCTCCGCCGGCGAGATCGGCAGGTCCGGAACTTCCGGCAGCAGCCCGTGCTCGCCCTCCACGATGATGTCCACGTCCGTCACGCTGATGCACTGGCTGTAGCCGCCGGACACCTTCGGCAGGCGCTCGTTCACCTCGATGATGACAACGTCCGCCTTATCCAGGATGGCCTTCGCGATGCCCGACCCGCAGGACAGGTTGAAAAACCCGTGCTTATCCATGGGCGTCGCCGCGACCATCGCCACGTTCACCGTCAGGAAGTGGAAGTAGTACGGCGCCAGGTTGCGGAAGATCATGGGGATGAAATTGCAAAGGCCCCGGTCGCACAGGCTGCGTTCGTAGGCCGAGCAGTGCCAGCTGTTGTAGATGAAGTGCTCGCGCTCCGGGTCGCACTCCACGGCCTGGATGGGCTCGAAGATCAGGTTGCCGCGGATCTTGACGTCCGTCAGCTCATCCCGCCGCTTCGCGAGCGCCGCGTCCAGCAGTTTGGGAAAGCCGATGTTCGTGCCGTAGTCCACCCAGTCCCCGCTTTTCACCGCCTTCACGGCCTCTTCCGCCGTGCGCAGCTTAGCTTTGTAGTCCGCCCTGTAATCCATGAAGCACCTCCCGTGTACGATACTCATTCTATCATAAAAATCGCCCGTTTCCACGCAAAAACCCGCGCGGACGACTCCATTCATCGCCGGCGCGGGTTTCTCTTTTCTATAGGGCGATTACAGGCCTTCGCGGGGCTTTTGTCTGCCGGGTCACCAATCCATCTCGTTCAGCGCCAGCAGCGCCCTGGCGTAGATCTTCATCGCGCGCTCCAGGCGGGGCATCGACACGATCTCGTCCGGCCCGTGGGGGTTGCCGTGACCCTCCGGGAAGTCGTCCGGTTTCTTATTGCCGTCCATGCCGTAGATGACCGCGTTGGGCAGCCAATGCCCGTACGTTCCGCCGCCGACGATGTACGTCTTTTTGTCCTCCCCCGTCACTTCGTTGGCGATCTGTGCGAGGCGCGTAATGACCGGCCAGTCCGGATCCAGCGTGTACGCATACCAGCGTTCCTCCACGTCCTCCAATGCGACGCTGTATTCCGCGGCGCACCGGGCTATCTGCGACGTGATCTTCTCTGTCGTCCATCCCATCGGGTGCCGGACGTTCACGATCAGTTCCGCGCACCCGTCCACCATGCGGATCTCCTTCGCGGCCACGATCATGATGGGCGTCGTGCCCGGTTCCACGCTGATCCCAAGTTTCTCGCCGTGAATGTCCAGCGAAACGAGCCGGAAGAATTCCAGAACGGGACGGTCATCCGGCGCGATGTCCGGCCGCTCCAGCAGGCGGTCCATCAGAAGCGTGATCATGTTGCCGCTGGGGTCGGGATTGTTCGTATGGCGGGTCAGCGAACTGGTCTCGATCGTTTCGCCGCCGATCCGCGCGGCAGCCAGGCCGGGCGAATCCACGGCTCCGGCCGTGATGTCCAGACCCTTCAGCGGGTGAGCGCTGCGAAGCGCCACGTTGACGGCGCCCTTCCCGCCGTAGCCCGCCGGGAAAGCCGCGTCCGGAACGAGGGACAGCTTCGGGGCCTGGCAGACGTTGCAAAAGCCCTTGGCGTCCTCGCTTCCGGGAATGCCCCGCATGTCGTGCATGCCGCTCTCCTCGTCGCTGCCCACGTAGAGCGCCGGATTGTAATCCAGTGCCACGCCCAGTTCCTTAAAGATCTTCAGCAGGTGGAAGATCGCGCAGAGCTGGCCTTTGTTGTCGGTCGATCCGCGCCCGATGACGCAGTCTCCGTATTCCGTCGCCTCGTACGGAGGCCAGAGCCATCCATGCCCTTCCGTGACGACGTCTCCGTGCAGCCAGATGCCCAGATCCGGCTGTCCCTCTTTGAGCGCGAGGCTGACGACGCCGACGCCGTAGTCCGTCGCGGCAAATCCTTCACTTCTGCCCATTTCCAGTACGGCATCCAGCATCTGCCGGGGGCCTTCTCCGAAAGGCGCGCCCGGGGCAGCGGGGCCCTTTACGCTCCTGATCCCGATCAACCTGATGAGATCGCGCTTCACGTCCTCCATGGATCTTTCGATCCGCCGATCCAATTCCTGCACGATGGCGCTGTTCATTTTCCCTCCTGTGCGGTTCAAACGCGTTCCGAAAATAACTGCGGCGAACGCCGCGGAAAGCGTCCGCTAAAGCGCTTTCCAGAACTCCTTCCGGTTGATCTCCTTCACGTAATCGGTCATCCGCAGGTCTTCCGGTCCCAGGATCATCGCTGCGGCCTTGTCCTGCCCTTCCTTCGTGAGGACGGGCCCGGTGACCCTGCGGAACTTCTCCTCCAGCCACGGCCACTGGATGTGCTCCTTCGCCTCCCCGCGCGGTTCGTACTCGGCCGAACGCAGTTCCCGTCCGTCCTTCGTCCGGATGACCGCCCGGCAGATCCGCTGCGCCGGGAATTTCTTATCCAGTTCCTCATCGCAGACGAAATGCAGCCGCTTCATCATATCCAGGACCTTGGGGTCACCCAGATTCTTGTCGTGGCACTGCGCCAGGCCGAAATCGCCGTAGCAGACGGCCGCCGCCACCGGATAGGCGATGTTGTACTGCGCCTCGTCCGCATCCTTGGGGACGATCTTCGAGAGCATCGTCGCCTTCAGGAACGTCTCGATCGTCACGTCTTCGATGTCTGCGGGGGTCAGGCGGTTCGTGCGCATCACGTCCACGACCGCGTCGATGGCCGGGTGCGCCCAGCGGCAGCAGGTATACGGCTTGAAGTACAGGTCCATCACCTGCCAGTACGTGCCGAGATCGTCCAGGAAATGCTTGTGATCGTCGGATTCCAGCAGGTTCTTGTTGCCGGTGAACCCGCACAGCGTCTCGACGACGGCCAGCATGCCCACCATGATGCCGAAGGGCACGCCGTCCTTGTTCATGGACGGGTACTCCACGCTGCGGATGCCCGGTACGATGGGCGCGTTGAACTCCGCCACGGACAGCGCGTTGTTCAGCTGTTCCTTCGTGAACCCGTAGATCCGACCCACGCCCGCCGCTGTGCCGACCGCGCCGAACGTGCCGCTGCTGTGAGCCCACTGGTAATACTCCATGATGGCCGCTCCGCTGCGGATGGTCGTCTCGTACGACACGAGCAGCGCTTCCAGGAACTCCTTCAGGGTCAGGCCTTTCTCGCAGGCCGCCGCCAGCACGCCGCCGATGACGGACGTGCCGGGATGAGCCCGCGTCATATTGTGGCCGTCGTCGATGTCGTAAGCGTTGGAGGAGTGCCCCATCGCGGCCGCGGCGCCGAGAACGCCGAACGTCTTGTCCGAACCCACGACGGGAATGTCTCCCGCGGGGAACACTTTCTCCGCCAGTTTCAGCCCCGCCTCGAACTGTCCGCTGCGGCTTCCGACGATCAGGGCGCCCGTCAGGTCCAGCAGGCATCCCTTCATGCGCGCCTTTACTTCTTCGGGAACATCTTCCCAGCGCGTGTTCAGGATGAAGTTTTCCAGTTTGTAATCAGTTTCGTAATGCATGCTTTCCCCCTATTTGTACGCAATGCGCACGTGTCTCGTGGAAAATATCTGCAGCAGCGCGCCGTAGCGCAGCCGGAATTCCAGAAGGCCTCCGGTCTCCACGCGCTTCTCGCAGTCCGTCACGTCCAGAATGGTGTGGTCGCTGCTGCAGGCGATCACGTGGACGGCGGGATCGACCGGCAGCAGGTTGAACGGGTCTCCGATATCCTGCGTGCCCAGCGCGACGATGGCCCGCCTGCGCACGCCGTCATCCGTGAAGTTCACCGTCTCGCCCTTCCAGTTCTTGCCCGTGTGGCCGGCGCCGCTCTTATCCTTCGCTTCGACCACCTGCGCGCGCAGGCGCAGCGTGTCCTCGTTCATCTCCGGGATGTTCACGCCCCGGTTGAGCCGCATGTTGATCGGGTTGAGGATGTACCCGCCGACCCGCAGGTTATTGATCTTCTCAGGTATCGCAAGGCCTTTGCTCCAGCGGATCAGCATGGATGAGCTGCCTCCGGAGACGATCTCCAGAGGCATTCCCAGCACGCTTTCCACGGCATCCGCGCCGCGGCAGAGCATGGCCAGGTTGTCGTCGTCCGGCAGCACGCCCGACACGCAGCCGTAATTCGTGCCCACGCCCGCGACCGAAATGTGCGGCAGATCTCTTTTGACGGACTCGGCCAGCGCCGCCAGGTCTTCTACACTCACGGCGCCTTCCCGCCGGTCTCCGATGTCCAGCATCAGGATGACGCGGTGAGTTCTGCCCAGAGCAGCTGCGGCTTCATTTAAAGCCTTTAGCGTGCGCAGTTCCGAGTTCAGGCTGAGATCCGCGTAGCGGACGACGTCGTCCGCCTCGCAGAGCTGCGGAATGCGCAGGAGCATCATGGGAGTCCCGGGGAAAAGGTCCCGCAGGTCCGCCAGATGGCCTATCCGCGACGAAGCCAGCTGCGCGCAGCCGCCTTCCAGCATCGCGCGCGCGACCTGGGGCGATCCGTCCGTCCCTTTGAAGACGCCCGCGACGCCTATGCCGTGCCCGGCCCAGATGCCGCAGACGCAGGCGGCGTTGCTCCGTATCGCGGACAGGTCGACCTCCAATACCGGATATTCCTGAGCGTTCATCGCGATTCCCCCTTCTGCAGCGCGGGCCGCAGAACGGCAAAGCAGAAGCGCCCGGGCAGGCTGTCGATCCAGACGCGCGCGTCCTCTCCTGCTTTTCTGCCGGCTTCTCCTTCCGCCTCGAACTGGCCGATCAGTTCCTTGCCCGTCCACAGGCACGCGTAGCTCTTCAGGAACAGCGCGTCGTCCGCAGTCAGCAGGATGTCGCCGGGCTCCAGATAGGTCTCATCCAGATACGTCTCACGGATGTCCGCGCCCGTCGCGTTCTGCGGCGAGATCACGCCGAGTCCTCCGTACAGCCCGTACGCGCAGCCGTCCTGCGCCGGATCCTGCGGCCTGCGCGAGACCACGTCGGCAAGCTCGGTATCGTGCAGGAAGAACAGGTCGTGCAGGCGGCCGGATACTTCTTCAGGCGCCATCGAAAAGCTTTCAGGCGCAGGAGATCCGTTCGCCGATCCTCCGACGTTCACGCGCGGCGCCCAGACGGCCAGCCCGTTCACCGTTATGCGCGGAGGCTCGATGCGCGGTCCGTTCGTGCAGGCTTTCGCGCAAAAGACGCAACTGCCCGTTTCTCCCGGCTTCAGCTCCATCGTCTTTTCAGCGAGGCCTTCCGCCTGCGAACCTGTCCCGGCTTCAAAGCGCACGGTGACGGCGCGGCTTTCTTCTCCGCGGTTTTCCACGACTGCTGTATAGGAGAGCGTACCGCCGTTTTCCACGCAGTGGCCAGGCCCCGGAGCGGTCAGAACGCTGCAGAAGAGGTCCTTTGCCGCACCGAAGCGGATCAGCGCCTGCGGCGTGGGA
>JAIKZT010000158.1 GCA_024682015.1 Clostridia bacterium | reverse complement strand
AGGGCAGATCGCGAACGTGGCCATCCTTGGCCCCGAGCGCAAGGCGGTGCAGGTGGAGCTGTCCGCGACGGACGCGGCGGCGCTGGGCATCCATGCCCCGGTGAACCTCTCCGGCGACCTCTCGGGTGCGGCGGACGTGCTGATCGTGGGTCCGGCCGGCATCTGGGAAGCGAAGGGCTCTGCCATCATTGCGCGGGCTCACCTGCATCTGACGCCAGCCGATGCCGAGCATTACGGCGTGCGCGACGGGCAGGTCGTGTCCGTGCGCGTGGATTCGGAACGGCCGGTCACGTTCGAGGGCATCGTCTGCCGCGTGCGGTCCGACATGGCGCTGGCCATGCACATCGACTTTGACGAGGCGAACGCAGGCCTCATCAAGGCGGGCGCGACCGGGGTCATCGCAAGCGCCGGATGCTGCAGCGGCTCGCAGGGTCAGGCGGGCTCTGGCAAGGCGGCTTTCGCGCCTGCTGCGGCTCAGCCCTTCCTCGTAACGAAGAAACTCATCACGGAGGCGGACGCCCTGGAACTGAAAAAGGGCCTTGGCGCCGGCGGGGAGTTGGCCGTGCCCAAGGGCACGATCCTCACCCCGTCCGCGAAGGATGTGCTGAACGGCGCGGGGATCTCCGTGAAGAAGGTATAAAGGAGTAACTTATGCAGATCTGCAAAGTGATAGGCCACGTCTGGGCTACGAAGAAAGAGCCGAATCTGGAAGGCCTGAAGCTGATGGTCGTCCAGGAGGACGAGCCCAAGACGAAGAACACGTACGTGGCGGCGGACGTGGTCGGCGCGGGGATCGGCGAGCGGGTGCTCGTCGTCTCCGGCAGCACGGCCCGCAAGGCGTTCGGCAACGACGATATCCCGGCGGACATGGCCATCGTGGGCATCATCGACAGCCTGGAGATCGACCGCGCGGCAAAATAGGAGGCCGGTATGAATCTGATCGAACAGATCGAAAGGGCAGGCGTAGTCGGCTGCGGCGGCGCGGGCTTTCCCACGCACCGCAAGCTGAAAGGCACGTTTGAGTACTTCATCGCCAATGGCGCTGAATGCGAGCCGTGCCTGCGGCACGACCGCTGGCTCATGAAAAACAGGGCGCGCGAGATCGTGCAGGCTATGGACGCCATCTGCAGGGAGCTCTCGATTCCGCATGCGGTCATCGCCCTGAAGGACCATTATAAAGAAGAGGCCGAGGCGCTGGAAGCGGCCGCCCGCGCGGAAGGGTCTTCGGTGACCCTCTGCCGCATGGACAGCTTCTATCCGGCCGGCGACGAAATGGCCTGCGTGTACGAGGTGACGGGGCGCGTCGTTCCGCCTGCCGGCATTCCCGCGGCGGTCGGCGCCGTCGTGGACAACGTGGCGACGATCTACGCCATCTGGGAGGCCATGCAGGGCACCGCGTTCACGCGCAAATACCTGACGGTCACGGGCGAGGTGAACCGGCCGTCGGTGCTGCACGTGCCCGTGGGCACGCCCCTTGCGAAGTGCATCGAGCTGGCCGGCGGTGAGAAGGACGGAGAGCATGTCTATCTGACGGGCGGCCCCATGATGGGCATACCCGTTCCGAAGGACAAGATGGCGGATGCGGCCGTCACGAAGACGACGGGCGGCATCCTCGTGCTGCCCAAGGACAGTTACCACGGGGCGGCGCCCGACGTGCGGCGCATGCTCAGCCGGGCTCGCTCGGCGTGCATCCAGTGTACGACGTGCAGCCAGCTCTGCCCGCGGCACATGCTGGGTCACCCGCTCCAGCCGCACATGATCATGCGCAAGATGGCTGTGGCGGGCACGCTGGACGACATCAGAAACCGCTTGGACGATCCGGTGCTGCAGACCGCTTCGCTGTGCTGCGAGTGCGGCATCTGCGAGGTGTACGCATGCCCCATGGGCCTGAACCCCCGCAGGATCAACGGGCTGATCAAGGGCGAACTGCGCAATGCGGGCTTCCGCTGGCAGAACGCGGACGGAGCGTTTTTCGAGGCTCACCCCGAGCGCGAGATGCGAAAAGCCCCCACGGACAAGGTCGCGGCGCGGGCGGGCGTGTACCGCTACAACAAGTACGAGGATCTGCCGTTCATCGAGTATGATCCCGGCCAGTAGCCAAAGGAGAACAGCATGAGACGAGCAATTGGTTTTATCGAATTGAACAGCATCGCGAAGGGCGTGGAGACGGCTGATATCGTCCTCAAGACTGCGGCGGTGCACCTGCTGTTTTCGAAGGCGAGCTGCCCCGGCAAGTACTACATCCTCTTCACCGGGGATGTGGCGGCGGTGCAGGCGTCCGTGGACAGCGGACTGGTGATCGCGGGTCCTCACGCGGTGGATTCGTGCGTCATCCCCAACATCGACGAGCGGGTGATCGAAGCCGTGAACCTGGCCCACATCCCCGATGAGATGGCGGCCGTAGGCGTCATGGAGTTCTATTCCGTGACGGCGGCGGTCTACGGCGCGGATGCCGCCGTGAAGGCCGCGAACGTGGATCTCGTGGACGTGCGTCTGGGCACCGGCATCGGCGGCAAGTCGTTCGTCGTGCTCACGGGCGAAGTGGCAGCGGTGCGCGCTTCCATCGAATGCGGCGTGAACACCCCCTCCGCGGAGGGCATGGTCGTGTCGTCCGTCGTCATCCCCAGCCCGCATCCCGAGCTGCTGGAATACCTGATGTAAGGGGGTTTTCGCATGAACGATAACGGCGAAAACAAGCAGCGCATCATACAGGAGTTCGTGCCGGGCAAACAGGTCACGCTGGCGCATCTCATCGCGAACCCCGACAAGAGCCTGTACAAGAAACTGGGCGTGCTCGGAACGCCGGAGGGCGCTCTGGGCATCATGACCATCACGCCTTCCGAAGGCGCCATCATCGCGGCGGACGTGGCGACGAAGGCGGCGCACGTGGAGGTCGTGTTCGTGGACCGGTTCAACGGCACGCTGATCATCAACGGCGACGTGGCGAGCGTGGACGCGGCTTTAAAGGACGTGCTCGACGTGCTGCACAACCTGATCGGCTTCACCCCGACCGTCATCACGAGGACGTAGCCGCGGCGGAAAGGATGCGCTTTGAAAAAGGTTTTGATGGTCGGAAACGTAGCCTGTGGCAAGACGACGCTGCTGCAGGCGATGGCGGGTCAGGAGCTCGCCTATAAAAAGACCCAGTCCATCGAGGTGGTGGCGGGTCACATCGATTCGCCGGGCG
>JAIKZT010000143.1 GCA_024682015.1 Clostridia bacterium | reverse complement strand
CGCTCCGGCGGAGGAGACCGCCGGCGGCAAGGTGAACCTGGCAGAAGCCGGACGCTACGACGGCCTGGCCGTCGCGATGATGGCTCACCCGTACAACCGCCACGCGGCCAGCGGCACCATGAGCGCCATAGACTCCCAGCGCTTCGAGTTCTTCGGCAAGGCGGCCCACGCGGGCGGCGCCCCGTTCGAAGGCATCAACGCCCTGAACGGCGTGCTGGAGACCTTCAGCCAGATCAACGCGCTACGCCAGCACATCACGCCCGACGCCAAGATCTCCGGCATCATCACGAACGGCGGCAAAGCAGCCAACATCGTGCCCGACTACGCCAGCGCGGAGTTCTACATCCGCGCCAACAGTTCCGCCTATCTGCGGGGCTTAAGCGAAAAGGTGAAGAACTGAGCCAGAGGCGCAGCGCTGGGCACGGGAACGCGCCTGGAGATCACGAATTTCGAAGGCTGGTACGATGACCTGCACACGAACCTGACCCTGTGCGAGCGGGCCGTCCGGTACTCCAAGGAGTTCGGCGTCACGCAGGACATGGCGCCCTACAACGCCACGGGTTCGTCGGACATCGGCAACGTCAGTTACCGCTGCCCGTCCATCCACCAGTGGTTCGACGTCACGAACGACACTTCGATCGGCACGCATACTGAAGGCCTGTGCTGCGGCGCGGACTCCGACTACGGCTACGAGCAGATGTTCATCATCGCCAAGGCGTTCGTGAAGACCGCGGAGGACGTCCTCACGGATCCGGCTTTTCTGGCCGCCATCCGCAGGGAATTCGAAGAGACTACGAAATAGCGCGGAATCGCAATCAGATAACCACGAGAAAAGGCTCCGGGTCGCAAGATGCCGGAGCCTTTTCTCTCAATTATTCCTTTAGGGGTCACAGACTTTGTTTATTTGAGATGGATTCGCATCAGCCCTGGTCCAGGGTCTTGCCGCCGTCGCACAGCCAGTTGGAGCCGTTGACGAAGGAGGCATCGTCGGAGCACAGGAACACGGCGACATTGGCCATTTCCATGGGTTCCGCGGTGCGGCCGATGTTGCCGACATGGACGTTGTCCCAACCGCTTCCGCGGCCTTCGCCTTCCGCATATTGTCCTACGATGCGGCGGAACATGCCGGTGTTGACCCAGCCCGGGGAGATGGCGTTGCAGCGGATGCCCAGCTTGACATTCTCGTTGGCAACGTTCTTGGTCATCTGGATAACAGCTGCCTTGGAAGCGCCGTATGCGATCTCGCCTTCATAACCGTACATGCCGGAGACGGATCCCAGATTGACGATGGCGCCGGATTTCTGCGCCTGCATGACGGGCAGAACGTGCTTCATCATGAGGAAGGTGCCCAGGATGTTGATGTCGAAGACCTTCTTCGCCGCCTTCGTATCGTAGACTTCCGTGCGGGAGTCGTTGGGGCCTTCGATGCCGGCCACGTTGACCAGGAAATCGATGCGGCCGAACTTGTCCATGATGGCCTTGACGGCCGCCATGACGCTCTCTTCATCGGAGATGTCGACCTTGACGCACAGCGCTCTGTCTGCACCCAGACCCAGATCGTCCGCGGTCTTCTGCGCCAGGTCTTCCCGGATGTCCAGCAGCGCGGCGCAGGCGCCGTTCTCCGTGAACTTCTTGACCATGGCCCCGGCCATCTCGCCGCCGGCGCCGGTAACGACGGCGACTTTGCCAGTGAAATCGTACATCTTCATGTGGTATGCCTTCCTTTCTTTCGATGTTTTCAGGAATATGATAACGGTTCGTTAAACTTTGCCCAGGATTCCCACGTCCATGCCCTGGCCGCGGAATATCGCGCGGATCTCCTCCACGCGTGCGTCCGCAGGGGGGTCAAACGCCTCCGGCTTTCCGCCAATGTTGCGCATCTTGGCGTTGCCGAGGTCGTGGTAGGGAAGCAGCGTGACCCGCTTCAGCCCCAGTTCCTTATACAGCGCCGCCGTCCGCTCGATCATGGCCTGCGTATCGTTGACGCCTGCGATGAGCGGCATGCGCATCCGGATCTTTTCCCGCAGCGAAGGATCGCCTGCCAGCGCACGCAGATTCTTCAGGATGAGCGCGTTGTCCGTGCCCACGTACGCGCGGTGCACGTCCGGATCGACAGCCTTCATGTCGTAGAGGATGTCCGAGACGCAGGCCCTCGACGCCAGGCGCAGCAGCGCTTCGGTGCTGCCCTGCCCGGAGGTGTCCAGGCAGACGCGGACGCCCTCTTTTTCCGCGATGTCGATGAGTTCCTCCGCGAAGGAAGCGTGCATCAGCACCTCGCCGCCGCTGATCGTCATGCCACCGCCGGTACGGTCGTAGAACTCTTTGTCCTGGAGCACCTCGTACATGACTTCCTGCGCGCTCATCTCCTTCGCCACGGGGCGCAGGGCGTTCGCCCAGCAGAAGTCCGTGCATTGCAGGCAGAGATCGCACTTTTCGCGGTCGATCTGGATGGACTTATCCTCGTCCACGTACAGCGCACCCTGGGGACAGTGCGACAGGCAGTAGCCGCAGTGGATGCAGCTTTTGGGCATGCGGATGAGCTGCTGGGCCGCAGAGATCAGCTCCGGGTTATGGCACCAGCGGCACCGCAGGGGGCAGCCCTTCAGAAAGACCGTGGTCCGTATGCCGGGGCCGTCCTCCGTGGAATATTTCTGAATGTTTCCGACTAACGCTTTGCCCATGGAACGCTACGCGTGCTCGAAGTGCGCGGTGCGGTAGATGATCGTATCCTGCGCGCTCTTGTCCAGCTCGGTGAAGTAGGCCATGTAGCCCGCCACGCGGACCATCAGCCCTTTGTGCATCTCGGGGTGGATCTGCGCGTCTCTTAAGGTCTCTGTATCGACGACGTTGATCTGGATGTGTTCCCCGCCGTGCTTGAAGTACGTCCGGATGACGCCCTCGATGCTCTGCAGGCCCTTTTCGCCCTCGACGCCCTTCGGGTCGAAGCGCAGGTTGAACAGCGCGCCGTCGTGGAAGGATGCCTGACCCATGGAAGCCACGGACTTGACCGTCGCGGTCGGGCCGGAGGTGTCTCTGCCCATCATCGGCGAAGCGTTGTCGCAGAAGGGTTCGCCGGCTTTGCGGCCGTCGGGCGTCGCGCCGGTGACCTGTCCATGGGCCACGTTGACCGTCTGGGAGTGCACGTTGAAGGAATACCAGCCGCCTCTGGCGTCGGGCCACTTCTGAACGTTCTCCGCGATGAACTGCATCATGTCGTGATAGATGCCGTCCACGTAGGCGTTGTCGTTGCCGAACTTGGGCGGGCGGTTCAGCAGCAGCTGACGGATGCGCTCGCCGTTTTCCTCTTCGAAGTTCGTATCGCAGGCATGGATGAGCTCCTCCATGGTGAGCAGCTTGTCCTTGTAGACGCAGGTGTCGATGGCGGCGATGGAGTCCGCCAGATTGGCTGCGCCCGTGATGTACAGGCCCGCCGTCGTATACTTGGCGCCGCCGTGCTGCACGCTGCGGCCGCTCTCCACGCAGCCCTTCGTGAGCATGCTCGCGAAGATGACCGGGTAGCGGGTCTGGTGCATGGACTGCATGACGTTGTAGCCCTGGCAGATCATGCGGTAGAAGTGAAGGATCTGCTTGCGGCAGGCTTCCTTGAAATCTTCGATGTCCTTGAAATCTCTGGGATCTCCCGTCTGCAGGCCCATGAGTTTGCCCGTGTCGGGATCTACGCCGTTGTGCAGGACGAAGTTGACCACTTTGCCCATGTTGACGTAGCCGGCGTCAGGGGAACCGTCGGTGGAGCCGCCGCCCGGGCCGGGCTGGATGCAGCCGACGATCGTCCAGTCGCGGGCTTCTTCGATGGTGCAGCCCTTGCCGAGAGCCATCTTCATGGCCGTGTAGTCGTTGAAGAAGCCGGGGTTGGCCTGGCCGTCCTGGATCATCTCGCAGCCCTTGCGCACCAGCGCTTCCGGCGTACCGTCCCAGACGCGCACGGCCATGACGGGCTGGGTGGTCTTCAGCTGATTGGCGACCTCCAGGCACACGTAGGACAGCTCGTTCGTCGCGTCCCTGCCGTCGGGCGTCTGGCCGCCGACCACGAGGATCTCCCACATGGGATAGCCCGCGAAACCGGTCGCATACCAGTGGTCGCGCACCTCGTAGACCTCGCAGGCCTTCAGGTACAGGCAGGCCAGCATCTCGAAGGCCTCTTCCTCCGTGATGTTCTTCTCGTCGATGACGTCCTTCTTGTAATACGGCCACATGTACTGGTCGAAACGGCCGAA
>JAIKZT010000142.1 GCA_024682015.1 Clostridia bacterium | reverse complement strand
ATAAGTCTTGTGCTGTGCCTGCTGCTGGCCGCCGGCCTGCTGCCGGCATCGGCATTTGCGGCGACCGTCGTCAGCAGCGTGCAGGTGAACATCGCCAGGCCGTTTGCAGATGACACGCCGTCGCACTACGTCACGTGCTGGAACGCCGACGCCTACAAGGCGACGTCCGTGGACTGGTACGATGACACTGCCGGCCGCTATCTGGAAGGCAGCGACAAGTGCGTGAAGGGCCACCGGTACACGGCCCAGATCTACCTGCAGACGAAGGCTGGCTACGAGTTCAGCTTCGACGGCAAGGATCTGCACGTTTCCGGGCGGGTCAACTACCAGGCCGCGCAGGTGAGCAAGGGGTTCGAACTCGACAACGAGCATGAGCTGGTGCTGTCCTATCAGTTCAGCCCAGCTGAGGTCCCCATCACCGACGTGCGCATCGGCGTACCGGAATTCGCGGACGGAGAAAAGTTTATCGACAACAACCGTATCGTCATGGATCCCGATGTGTATTTCGGCACCAGTCGTAAATTCACCCTCGATACATCGGCGCGGGACAACTTCTACAATGGCGTTGCCTGGTACGACCTGACGGCTCACAAGTACATGAATACAGCCGATACATACGTATATGGCCATAAGTACCGCGTCTCCATCGCCATGAAGCCCTTCGATTCCTACGCGGAAAACGGCTTCTATACGGGCACGGACGGCAGCTATTGCGGCATCGCGTCCGTCAACGAAAAGTACGCGACGGCCTCTTCGCCCACGGCTCACGATACGAAGAGCATCATCGTGTCCTACACGTTCCCGGACATCTGTCCCAAGGTGATCACATCCATTGAGATCACGGGGATCATCGAGCCTGTCGCGGGCGAAACCCCCATCTATACGGCGAGCGTGCCGGCGGACTCCGGATACAGGATCAGCACCTACAGCGAGGGAGCCTACCTCAACGGCATATCCTGGTACAACAGCGTCTATGAGTTCGACATGACTCCCGAAAAGGAGTTCTGGTCGGGCAGTTCCTACCTGGCGACGGTGATCATAGAGCCTGCGGAAAGGGCGGTCTTTGATCCGGCCCTGGCGACGTCCATCACCGCGGCGTCCATCAACGGGAGGATCTGCCCCTTCGAGATCGTTGGCGGCAAGGCCTTTGTGCGGTGTGCCTTCCCGACAAAACCGAATTACGTCTATTCCGTATCCCTGCAGGGCATTCAGGCTCCCGAGGCGGGCGCCAAACCGTCGACCTTCAAAACGTCGTCCATCGCTGCCAGCGGAGATGAAAATAAGTATCATGTGAGCATCGAGAAGTGGCACAACGATACGGACGACGTCGATATGGGTTTCGATGACTCTTTCTATCCCGGCAAGACCTATACGGTAAAGATCCCGGTGTACAGCGATTATTCCTACGGGGTCTTCGACGAATCCGTGACCGCCAACATGGACGGATTCCCTTGGGAGGTCGTGTGGGACAGCTCTACCAAGATATACCTCGTCCATACCTATACGGTGGAAAAGGAATACGAGACGCGTGCGGAATTCACGGTCACCGTGCCGCAGAACGGCATGACGCCGGACTTCACCCCGGAGGCCGCCGAAGGGCTGTATATCCGGTGTGATCTGACAACTGCGGATCATTTCATCAGCGGCGTTGCCTGGTACGATGAGACGGACAGCGCCTGGCTGACGGATGCCGATACCTTTACCTACGGCCACGTCTACACCGTCTACATCCGCACAGAGACGACGGCCCTCCGCGAATTTACGGTGGACGGCGCCGAAAGCAGCGTGAAGGCGAAGATCAACGGCGAGACGGCCGGCATCAACAGCGGCGCGGACCCCGCAAACAGCATCACGCTCGTCCGCACGTTCGATCCCTGCGGCGGCATCCTCGTCGACACGGTCGATCCGATGGTCTCCGGCATGCCTATGCCCGGTTCCTATCCGGACTATACCGTCATGTCGTGGATGCCCGGCTACGAAGTCGCAACGGACGCGGAAGGGTATACGAACGGCGTCCTCTGGTGGAATTCCACTCTCGGCGAGGCGATGGATTCCGGCGATGTGTTTGAAGCCGGAAGCGCCTACGAGCTTTACGTCGTGCTGAAGGCAAGCGACGGCTA
The DNA here is from genome assembly GCA_024682015.1 of Clostridia bacterium. Lineage (GTDB taxonomy): Bacteria > Bacillota > Clostridia > Peptostreptococcales > Anaerovoracaceae > RUG11894. Next base: position 7,099 of record JAIKZT010000142.1, on the reverse strand, counting down.
CGAATTCAAGACGAAGGACGGAACACTCCTCGTAGACGCCTACGTGAGCGGCATGCCCGCTTCCGCGATCGTCTATGCGGGGAACGACCCCAAAGAATACCTGATCGTAAAACTGGATTTTCCGACCATTGATTATACGATTATCAGCGAAGTGGCGGTGGACATCGCCGGGTTCACCGCGCCCGTGCATGGCGAAGAAGCGCCGTACATGCCGACGTGCTCCGGCGGGTGCCAGATCTACAGCGAGCCGAGCGACGTTGGCTACGAGAACGGCGTGAGCTGGGTCGACGTGACCGCCGGCAATACGTTCCTGACGGACGGCGACCGCTTTATGGGCGGTCACACGTATAAACTGTACCTGCAGGTCTGGGCGGATTCCCTGTACGGCTTCCGCTTCGATAAGAACACGATCCTGAGCCTGAACTACGTCCGCAGCGATACGGATCCCATGGCGGAACTCTGGCTCGACGGCGACATTCTGTATTACAGCACCGTGTTCGAGTGCCCGGCTGTGGAGATCGACACCGTGGAGGTAATCGGCGCCGAAGAACTGACGCTGGGCATGACGACGCAGAGCGGCGTTATAACCGGCGCGGGCGTGCCGGCCCTGGATGCGATGAAATACAACATTATCGGGCAGGAGCCCTGGTACGACGAGACCTATGCCAGAGAGATCAGCTGGGACGAGGACTTCGAATTCGAACGCGGATACACCTATACCCTGAAGGTCGTCCTCGAAGCGGCGGACGGCTACGTCTTCCCGAGCCCTGTCGATTCCGTCAACGCCACCGTGAACGGTGAACCGGCTGCGAGCGCACCGTCGGTGGAATACGGCGAGGACGGCAAGCACATGACGGTATGGCGGAGCATGACCTGCGCCGAGATCATCGGCGCAGTGGAGGCGACCGTGACCGAGCCTGCCGTGGGCGCGCTGCCCGACGGGTCCTGCGTGCTGCCCGACGACGCTGCTTATGATTCGTACGGCGCCATGTGGCTGGACGAGAAGGGCAATATGGTCCCGGACGACGCTCCGTTCGAGACGGGGCGCATGTATACGGTGCGGATCACGCTGGAGCCCAAGAGCACGGCTTACCGCTTCGATATGGCGTACGACGAGGAATACGGCATGCTCAGGCCGGTCGAGACCTTCGTCGCCATGGTGAACGGCGAGAGTGCCGAACTGCTGCCTTCCGTGAACCCCAACGCGGTCATCGTGGAGCACACGTTCAAGCCTGCCGGGCTCACCGAGATCGATACGGTCTCCATAACCGGCCCCCTGGAGCCCAGGGTCGGGGATACGCCGGCCTTCTCCGCCATGGCGGACGACGATTCGTACACAGTTGGGACGATGCGCTGGTTCAACGAGGATGACAGCGAGCTGCCTGCCGATTACGAATACGAAGACGGACACCCGTACACGCTGTACGTGGAACTGCAGGCCAAGGACGGATACGCGTTCCGGACGACCTACGACAAGGGCTTGGAGCGGTACGAATATGGCGATATGATGCTGCTTATCAACAGCGAGTACGCGCTGCCCGGCGCGCCGACCGGCACGGACATGAGCCTGGTTGATCAGCGCTATACGCTGTGGATGAAGTACGTCTTCGTACTCAACGAGGCGGCAACCCGCATCACCATGATCGAGGCCTACAACCTTGCGAAACCCGTGGCTGGCGAAGAAGCCGTGTTCGCGCCGCCCCTCATGCCGACGGTCGACAGCGTGCACTATAAACTGTTCGATACGGACGAGAACGGCTTCGTCCACGGCACGTGCTGGTACTGGTATGACGACGACGAAAAGGTCGACGACTGGGTCGCCATGGAGGAAGGCGACATCTTCCTGCCGGGTCACGAGTATAAGCTCAGCGTCTGGCTGGAGGCAGTACCCGACTATTCGTTCTGGACGGTCATTCTGGGTTACGAAGTAGACGGGATCATGGTCTATTTCCCGTCCATGAACGCCGAAGTCTACATGAACGGAGAATATCAGGGGTACGCTAAACTGCCGGAGGGCGACAAGTGGAAGGTCGGCCAGTATGCGATCGCCAATTTCTACTTCGACCCGAATCCGCCCAAGGGACGCGGCGGCACGCTGCGCGACAAGGAGAAGAACAGGCTGCACTGGATGCAGGAAGCCGGCGCGGATTCCATCAGCGTGTTCGGCAGCGTCTACGAGTCCATGCCGGCGCTGGTCGCGTCCTACGACGCAGACGGGCGCTTCCTCGGGCTGCAGGTCCTGACGGAGGACACGGCGGCCGTCGAACTCAAGGACGGCGCGGCGGTTACGGAAGTCTTCTGGGTCGACGAGAATTGCGCGCCCAAGAGTGAGCCGGCAGAGGTGCCTGCTGAATAGGGATGGAAAACTATGATCAAAAGAGTTTTGAGCCTTGTGCTGTGCCTGCTGCTGGCGGTATGCCTGTGGCCGGCTCACGCGTACGCGGACACTGTCATCAGCACCGTGCAGGTGTACATCTCCATGCCGTACGCAAACGACACGCCGTCCAGCCAAGTGCACTGCTGGGACAGCAGCGCGTACAAGGCGACGTCTGTGGACTGGCACGACGATACGGCCGGCGCGTACATCGACAGCAGCACCAAGTTCCTGAAGGGTCACCGGTACACGGCGCAGATCTATCTGGAGACGAAGGACGGATATAAATTCAACTACGACGGCACGCTGCATGTCACCGGGCGGGTCAACTACCAGACGGCGCAGGTGAGCAAGGGCTTTGAGCTCGACAACGAGCACGAGCTGGTGCTGTCCTATCAGTTCGCGCCTTGCGTAAACTCCATCACGTACATCACGATGGATATCCCGACGCCTATGGCGGGGGAAGCGTTCTACGACCGCACGAAGATCGTGCTCGATGCGGAAAACCATTTCGACACGGACGATAAGCCTTACCTCGTCGACGCCAACATGTCGGACGACGGCTTCGTGTATGGCATGCGCTGGAAGGACGAGACGACGGGCACATATATGGGCCTGTCCGACACGTACGCCCGGGGCCATCAGTACAGCGTGGACGTCGCGCTGAGGGCGCGGCTCTCCGATGACACGGGGTTCTATACCGTGACGGACGGCCAGTACGGCGGCACGATCCAGGTGAACGGGAAAGCGGGAACCGCCAAGCCGAGGACGCCTTACGATTATAAGATGCTGATCGTTTCGTATACGATCCCGGGAGCATGCTGCGAAGAGATCAAGAACGTGTCCGTTACGGGCATCATCACGCCCGTGGGCGGCATGCATCCGAGCTTCGAAGCGACCGTTTCCGGCACCGGATATCACCTCTATGCGTACGAATCGCAGGAAGGCGATCCCGTCGGCCTGCAGGGCTATACGAACGGCGTGCGCTGGCGCGATCACAGCGGCGCGGTGATGTATGCGGATTCCGTCTACAGGGCGGGCAATCGGTACCACGTGCGCGTGATGCTCGAAGCTGATGAGAACTACGAGTTCCCGGCTGAAGGGGAAGAGTACTTTATGGAGTCCGCGCTCATCAACGGACAGAAAGCGATGCCCCAGTTCGGCTGGAACAACGTCCCCGGACAGCAGTACCGGAAATATCTCGTGCTGGATTATCTGTTCTCCGAAGCGGATACGCAGGACGTCGAATCGTTCGACGTTCTGGCGGTCACAGTGCCGAAGCCGGGCAATACGCCCGCCTACACCGGCCTGTCCGCGCCGATCGGCGCTCCGTACGAGATCTATACGAAGCATACGAAGGAGGAGCAGTACACCATAAGCGGCGTACACTGGCAGCGGGTCGAAGGAGACAAGCTGTACGCGATGAAGCCGACCGATGAGTTCGCGGCGCGCAAGCAGTACATGGTCACCGTGTGGGTGCGGATGAAGGATGCGAACTACCGGTTCGTGCCCATTCCCGCGGCTACGGTCAACGGCGAGGCCGGAAGCAACGTCCAGGTCTCCGAGAACTTCAGCAGCTGGGCGCGCGTGTCGTACACGTTCTACTGCGATCCGCAGATCGTGGAGACGGCCGGGGTCCAGATCGCGGAGCCCGAAGGCTCTAAGGCGCCGTCGTTCGAAGCGACGCCCTGGGACAGCCCGAACGTTCAGGTCAAGGATTTCAACGAAGGCGACTACATCCACGGCGTCGCCTGGTGGGACGCGACTGACAGCGCATACCTGACCGAAGAGAGCGTCTTCACCGAGGGCCACGACTACACGGCCTACGTGATGGTCGAGCCGGCGAAGGGCTGGGAGTTCGCGGTGGACGATACGGACCAGTCCGCGGTGCTGGGCTTCGTCAACGGGGTGCCCGCAGCCGTTTCCGGTCTCTCTCCGCAGCAGGAACTCGTGCTGAGTTACGACTACCCGGACTGCGGCGGCATCGTCATTCACGAGGCCGACCTGACTGTCGACGAGCCGAAGGCGGACGCGCTGCCCGGGTATGCGCTGATCCTGCCTGAGGACGCGCCGTATGAGCCTGCGATATTCATGGGGTTCACCGGCGGCATCCGCTGGTGGGACAACACGGAAGGCAGAGTCGTCGCGCCGGACGAGCCCTTCATCGACGGGCACGACTACCGCGTGGACGTGCTGCTTTCATCTAAGGAAGGATACGATTTCTGCACGGACGCCTCGTCCGATCCGGCCGTAACGGCCTATATCAACGGAACGCAGGCGCTCGTCAGTTCACATTCGGCCCCCGCGAAGGACCAGGTGCTCGTGCAGTACTATTTCTTCAACGTCGGGCACAGCATCATCACATCCGTGAACGTGGACGTCGTCATCCCCGTCAACGGCGAGCAAGCCTCGTTCGAAGCCGTCACGGGCAGTGCGGAGTACTTTGCCTGGAACTCGCCGGATGACGAAGATTTTTACGCGGGCGTCAACTGGGTGGACTATGAGACGATGGAGACGCTGCAGCCCGGAGACGCATTTGTGGGCGGTCACACCTACCTCGTCTCCGTCCTGGTGAAACCCGCCGCGGGCTGGGCGTTCGACGAAGGGATCGCCTATATGACCACGCTGAACTCCGGTATCGCGACCGTTACGACGGCGGACAACGGCTGCCTGCTCGTGGGCACGGACTACGAGTGCCCGCTGCAGATCGTCAGCAGCGCCGCGGTCGTGAGCGTCGAGACCCCGATCGCCGGCAAAAAGGCGGAGCCGAGCGGATATGTGGTCTACGGCGATCCATATTATGTGGACAGCACGGAGTGGGTCGACAAGGAAGAGGGCCGCACGCTGAGCGCGAACGAGACGTTCGTGCTGGGCAGGACCTACACGGCCGTTCTGAAACTGAAGCCTGCGGAAGGCTGCGCGTTCGACTTTACCGTGGACGTGAAGGTGAACGGCGAGGCGGCGTACGTCTGGGGAAGCGAAGCCGAGCAGCAGGAGATCCACGTGGACTTCGTGTGCAGGGCCATCATCTCCGAGATCGAAGTGACGGGCATCGCAGAGCCGACGCCCGGCGCGAAGCCTTCCTATGCGTACGCGATCCCGGACGGCGTGCCTTATGAAGTCGCCAAGGTCACCTGGTACACCGGCCAGGAAATTGAACTCGATCCTTCGGCTGGATTTGCCACGGAGGAATCCTATTTCGTCCAGATCGACCTTGCCGCAAAGGAGAACGCGGCGTTCGAAGCCTTCTACGACGATTATCTGGAGCGCTATCTGGCTTCGGATGACATCGCAGCGACCGTGAACGGACAGACCGTCCAGGCGTCGAATTACGACTACCTGGAAGACGCGCGCTACAACGTCTCGCTGCGGCTGTACTTCGCGCCGTGCGGCATGAGCCTCATCGGTTCCGTCGATATCACGGGCGTTCTCATTCCCGAGATCGGAGACCGCGCCGGAGACTTCATGACGGGTCAGGCCGCAGACGCAGCGCCGTACGTCGTTTCCAGCGTCGACTGGTACGACATCACGGAGGACCGCTTCCTGGAGGCGGACGACTGCTTCGAAGCGTTCCACGACTACCTCGTGGACGTCATCGTGCAGGCCAAGGACGGATATGCCTTCCCGGCGTATTACAACGGCTTCGACTATGAGTTCGTCCCCGGGAACACGGCGGCGAGCATCAACGGAGAAGAATGCACGATCGTCTCGGCGGACGGTTTCGACGGCCGCTTCTACGTGGACGTGTATCAGTCGGTATTCATCAAGCAGCCTACCGTGGCGACGGGCGTGCTGGAGGACAAGGCCTCGCATAAGATCCACTGGGCGGTCATGAAGGAAGGACTGGACATGGGCACCGTTATGCTGAACGGAAAAATGATCGTCGCCGAGCCCGTGCTCGTCGCTTACTACGACGAGGACGGCCGCTTCCTCGGGCTGCGCGTGGCGACGGCGGATGACCAGACCATCGAACCCGAGATCGGCACGCTCGGCGTGCAGCTCTTCTGGATCGACGACAAGTGGGCGCCGGTCTGCGAGTCCGCGAACGTGCCGCTGAACTAGCGAATGTTTTCCTATTGACGGGAATACGGTATATGATATAGTGGTATTGGTGGAGAAAATGCTCCGCTTTGTTGGCGTTTCTAAACAAACAGGGGAGGCAAAAAGTATATGAGTTTATTTAAGAATATCGTTTCTACAGCCGTCAACCAGGGCATGAGCAAGGTCAGCGAGGGCGTCGGCAAGGGCATTCAGAGCGCGGTCGGCAAGGCGGTCGAGAGCGCAGTCAAGCCGGCAGCGGACAAGCTGGCGGACGCTGCGGCGGCTCACGTGAACCAGCAGGCCGAGAACCTGAACCAGAGCACGCAGGAACTGAAGAGCGCCCTGAACGAGGCGAACGCGGCGGCGTCGCAGATCCCGCAGGAAGCGGCCCAGACGGCGGCTCCCGCGACCGGCGGCACCGCTCCGGCAGGCGGCGGACTCGCGGGCCTTGGCGCTGCGCTGTCCGGATGGGCGAGCTCCATGGAGAACTTCGCGGCGGACGCGGCGCAGAATTACAAGGAATGCCCGAACTGCGGCGAAGTCGTGCCCAAGGACCAGAATTTCTGCCCGAAATGCGGCACGAAGCTGCCCGACGAGGCCATCGGCGCCGGCTATATCTGCCCGAAATGCGGCAAGAAGAACCTGCCCGACACCACGTACTGCACCGAGTGCGGCACGCTGCTG